>MFNJ01000060.1 GCA_001782015.1 Candidatus Levybacteria bacterium RIFCSPHIGHO2_01_FULL_36_15 | reverse complement strand
ACCGAAAGTAAAACATACTTTTATGGAAAAAGAAGACATTTCTATTTTGGAGAAAAGCGGACATTTCTAAATTGGCTTGACAAAGTTACCTTAAATAATTATAAATGTTTGAAAGCTTAAATACTTCTACTTATTGTTAAGTAGGGATTAAATCTTAAATAGGGGAAATAAAGAAAGTGAGTCAAGAGCTTCGTTCAATTTGTACCTGCTTTCGGAATATAAAGTATAGGCAAGTTCTCCTTTTTCAATTATCTCACCTAACTTTTTATGTATATAAATTCCTGCTTTTTTATTTTGCGGCGCCCCGAGTATTTTTGCAATAATTGTCAGGTTTTTGTTATCTATAAAAGATATTTTCCCGGTTTTCTCCGCTTTAACATTAAAAGAAAATTCTCCGGGATGAAGATCAGAAGATGTAATATTCGGATCACCTCTTTGAGCTTTAATTATTTCTTTCATTTTAAGAAGTGCTTTGCCGCTTTTTAATATATCCTTAGCCCATTCTTCCGTGTTTTTGTATTTTCTGAGCATGTCTTTTTTTATACTGGCTGAGTCCCGCACGCAAAGTTCTAAAAGCTGGGAAGAAAGTTGCAGTGCTTTCTCCTCTAAAAGCAAAGGTTTTTCTTTTACTTGCTCCAAAACCTTTAAGGCCTCACGCGCCTCAAGAAGAGGTCCTATACCACTGCCTGCAGGTTGATCGGCTTTACTAATTGATACTTCCAGTTTTATATTAAACTTGTGAGCCAAGTATTTAAACTTTTCACCAAGAAGTTTTGCATCTTCCAGTTTACGAATTTTTACGGTTTTTCCGTAAGGAAGATCTATTATTACGTGATTTGATCCGAAAGCAATTTTTTTTGCCATAACTGAAACAAGAATTTTGTCATAACTTTCAAACAAAAGCGGCTCTTCTATTCTTATAATTTCATCGTCAGCCGGCGCAATTTTAAAGCTTCCTCCCCAAACTATACAACCTCGCGTTTGCTCAACAATTTTATATATTTCTTTTTCATTGAATGTAACGTCTGACAAAACCTCCATCGCATCCGCCGTGCCGGCCGGAGTTGTAATCGCGCGGGATGAGCTTTTTGGTATCTTAAAACCGGCACTGGCAATAATTGGTACAGTAATCAGTGTGACGCGAGTTCCCGGAATGCCTCCGATCGAATGCTTATCTGCAACGATTCCTCTAAAATGAAGTTTCTCGCCGGTCTCAACCATTGCGCGCGTCAGATGATAAATCTCTTCATTGGAAAAACCTTTTGAATACCCTGAAGCAACAAAGTAGGTAGACAGAATGTCACCAAGCTTTTTATTGGAAATTTCATCCATGATTGCATAGATCTCTTGGTAACTCAACTTTTTACCAATAAGCTTCTTTCTTATTGCTTCAAGGGCTATATTTCTTTCATCCATAAGATTCAAATACCAATTTGTCTAAGAGAGTATTTAATGATCTCTTTTATAGTTTTTAGAATAGTAAAAACGAGAAAATTTATAAGCCTCATAATATAAGGCCAGATATTCATTAAATGGAATCTTATTCTAATCCACATATCTTAAATATTAGACTATATTTCACTTACCAAGTTTGCTCTTATAACCAGCCTTTTCCAGACTGTACCCGGAGGCGTGCAGGTAACAAGAGCCAAGTTACTGTTGTTATATGATTGAGATAAAATACTTGGATCATTTTTATCATGCACGGTGATTGAAAAAATTTTATATTTATAAATTACTCCGCTTACGTTGATTAAAATCTCGTCTCCCACTTGAACAAGATGCAAAGTAGCAAAAATTGTCTTATAATTTTTGGGGTCAAATAATTGAGGCAGTGTGGAATGTCCATAAATTATTACTGTGCCGTTTTCCGCAGGATAAGAACTTCCCGGATATTGAATAAGGTGGCGTGATAAATCATAGTCATTCGTTGACACATCCGCGTCAAAAATTCCCAAACTCTTAATAGTAAGAGCATAATAATCAATGTTTTTATTTCTTTCTGAATCTTTTAACAGATGAGGGTACCAGTTTCGCAAAACATCATCGCTAGTTGTGAAAAGATCTACTGTTTCAGAAACTGGGCTTTGAAAAACATCCCTACCTGAAAACTCATTATAAGGCACAGGGGAAAGAAGGTCTGATGCTGCAAAAGCTTTTGATATGTCAACCTGCCATGTGGCCATCAAAAGCAAAAAATATATAAATATTAAAGCACCCACACCAGTAGCAAAAATGCCACATACTTTTAAATATCTTTTAAGCTTGTTTCTCTCTTTTTTAAAATAATAATACTTAATCTGCATGAACTGTGATTGTAATGTTTTTAAGATTGAAAGGTAAAAGATCTGGCAGGATCGGGATTCTGTTTTTTGATATTACATTAAAGCTTGAAACTCCTTTTGTCTCTCTTATTTTATTTTCATAAAAAGATTTGTTTTTGCCTTTTATGTCAATTTTAAGTTGCGCTAAATCAAACGTTGGAATATATATGGAATTTATTGATAAAACTCCCGTAATAACACCGTTTTTGTCAATCTTAATATCTTTTATCTCTGATCTGGAATCTCCAAGATCCTTATGGAAACTTCCAGGCATTGAAGAACCGATCAATTCTTTTTCAATGTTATCCAATTCATTTTTGTCATAAGATCCGCTTGTAAACTTCATTTTTGCATAAAGCCGTACAGTTTGTCCCTCTTCCCCCTCTTTTCTGTCAAATTTTTTTTCAACAAAATCTGACGATATTATGATAGGCAACAACAAGCTATCTCCGCTAACTTTTGATTTCATGGAATCTGTTGCCTTATCTTTTAATTCATCGCTTACCATTTTTGCTAAGTTATCTAAATTGCTCTGAGAAACTACCTGAACTTCTTTTTTTGTTCCGCCTGAAAAAGGATTATCATTTTTCGCAAAATAGGAAGATGTTGGATAGTCTTTAAATGAAAAATTTGTGCCGGAAGGAAGATTATACTCAGTTCCGTAACTTCTTGCTTTTATTTGCGCTTTTGTACTGGATAAAGTAGTTGAAAATGCGCCGGTTGAGGCAATATTTATATCATTTGCCAACTCAAATTCCAAGGCATTAGTTCCAATTAGAATTGTTCCTTTTGTTAAATTTACCTGTTTATCAGTTTTATTGTAAACAATAACCTCACCTGTTGCGTTATCTCCTGTTTCTTTTTTACCAGTGGTTTGTATCTTTTTTTCTCCTTCCTCCCGGTCTTCTATGGAATTAATTTTTACAATACCGTCTTTGGCGCTGGATTTTGAAGAAGCAGACAATGCAACATTTAAATCCTTGCTAAATGTCTTTTTTTCCAGAGAAAGAGTAATATCTGCTTTTAAAATTAAATTGTAATAAACAAAAATAAAAGAAACGGTTAAGGCAACCAAAACAAACAAAGCAAAAATTGCTTTTAAATTTAAAGGTGCTTTAGGCAAGCGGGCAAGTTTGATTTTTTCAAGAATTGAAAAAATCCCAAACTTTTCTATCAATGAGAAAGGCTTATTGGGAAAATCATGTTTGTTCTCATGATTGTCTTCATAAAAATCGGCATCGGAAACATGTTTCTTTTTTTGAGTAAAATCATCATCTTCTTTCTTCACTTTTTCCTTTCCGGTTTTTTCTGCAATATCTTCATCCTGCAGAAAACCGAAATTCTCATAAGATTCTGTATTTTTTTCTTCTTTCTCAGGATTTTTTTCTATGTAATCAATAGTGTCATCAAGAATCTCAAATCCCATTTGGGTAGCAACTCCATTTATAACTGCCTCATTTTCAAAACCGCTTTCAAATATAGTTACCTGCGGAAGGTGTAAAAAAGGAAGATTTGTCATCCAATGATAGGAAAGAAATTCTTGTTGAATATTATTAATTCCTTCATAGTCAAGCAGAATTATTTTGGAGGGTAGGACGTCTGTTGTTTCCATCTGTTTTAATATATTCTCAACTGTATGCGCGTATCCACCCTCCGCAGTGGAACCTGATTTTACCTCAGTTATATTTCCGGCACGAACCAGATATACTGCTATTATTCCGCTCAAAATCTCAACAAAAATTCCGGAAATCGGCGCGCCTTCTTTCTTTTGCAAAAAATGAATCGCTGCCTCCGCTGAAATAATAAAACCAATAGGAGTAAGTTCCAGCTCCTCACAGAGTTTTTTAAGTTTAACAAGATTTTCTTTTTTTATCTTACTGTCAGCACTCCAGTCATAAGGCAAACCAAAAACAGTTTTAGTAACAAATTCATTTTCAGGTAAGCTATTCTCTACAAAACTTATCACAAGATCACAGGTATCAATAAGCTCCTCTTCTGAAAGTTCATTAATATTAACGTTGATCTTTTCTTCTTTTGTGGAAAGAATTAGAAGTTTTCCCTCAATTTCCTCAAACAAAATAGCTCCGATTTTTGAAGGCTTAAAAAGAAGCGCTAAGAAATAATCTTTCTTCTCCTTTTTCTTTTTTATAAGTTGCAGTAAATCCATGGGCAGAGCCGTCCTCCTACTCTCCTACTATAGCATATATCCTTCGGATATTTTTTCCAAGCCCTTCTTCCTTTATTATTTTAAAACTTTTAATTTCCCCTGTAAAATTTACATGCGGTCCGCCGCAGAATTCGGCCGAATACGGCCGTCCTGAGCTCGTCGAAAGACCCCCTCCGATAAAATAAACCTTAACTTTATTTCCATATTTTTCGTTGAAAAGCCCGATCGCGCCTTTCTTTCTTGCTTCTTCTATATCTAAAATTTCAAAATGCACGGGTAGATTTTCTTTTATTTTCTGGTTTACTACCTCTTCAACTTTTTGAATTTCTTCCGAAGTGAGTTTTTTCTCATAAAAAAAATCGAATCTTACTCTTTCCGTTGTAATATTTGAGCCGGTCTGATGAACTTTTTCTCCAAGCACATCGCGCAACGCCTTATGCAATAAATGTGTTGCAGTATGCCCCATTACTGTTTTTTCTTCTGTATCCGCAAGGCCTCCTTTAAATCTTTGTCCTGAGCCCTGCCGAGATAATTTCTGATGCTCTTCCATCTTCCTTGCAAATTCCTGTTCGTCAAAAGCATATCCTAAGCTTTTTATTTGAGCCGGGGATAGCCCATGAGTTGAATAAAGCAAAAAAGCATCATCTGCAGAAATTTCAGTCATGCCCAAAAGCTCGCCTCCTGCTTTTTTTGTACCGTATTTTTTGGCAATGAATTCTCTGGCGTTTTTAAGTGTTCTATTGTAAGCTTGTTCCTCTTCTAAAATGATATTTTTTACTTTTTCAAAATTATCAACAAGATAAGTATCTGTATCTTTATACTGTTCAACAATAACATGAATGACTTGTTCGATATTTTTGCCTTCGAGTTTATAAAAATTATCCAAGCCCCGCCTTATCAGCCTTCTTAAAATGTATCCCTGTTCCTTGTTTGAGGGATAAACCCCACTTGAAGCAATAAATACGGCAGATATAAAATGATCTGTCACAATTCTTATTTCTTTTGCATGATTAATGTAATTCTTGTTTGTTAGCCTTACAATCATTTCAATAATCGGATAAAAAAGACTCGTTTCAAAAATATCAGATTTTCTCTCAATTACAGCCAGAATTCTCTCAAGCCCTCCACCAAAATCAACATTCTGCTGGGGCAATTTTTCAAAACCTTCTTTCCCTTTTTTATACTCCATAAACACGCTGTTTCCGATTTCCAAAAATCTTCCGCAGTCACAGTTGATATGGCATTTTTCTCCAAATTTTACGTCATGTTTTGTTTCAAAATCAAAAAATACTTCGCTGTCAGGACCCCCCGGCTCGCCTTCCGGCATGTTTTTAGGCACACCCGAGCGGGACCACCAGTTTTTTTCCGGTCCGTAGTAAAAAATTCTCTCCTGAGGATCAATGCTTTTTTTTCTGAAAAGCTCTTTCCATATATTTGCCGATTCTTCGTCTTTTGGAATTTTATCGAAGCCCTCAAAAATACTGATGTAAAGTTTTTTTGCGTCAATCTTAAGATTATCTGTCAAAAATTCAAAAAACCAGGGCAGTTGTTCTTTTTTAAAGTAATCTCCCAAGCTCCAATTCCCAAGCATTCTGAAAAATGTTGTATGACGGTTATCTCCCACCTCATCCAGGTCCTGGGCGCGGAAGCAATTTTGAATATTTACCAGTCTTTTACCTTCAGGATGAGTTTCACCTAGAAGATAGGCAACTAACGGCTGCATACCTGAACTTGTAAAAAGAGTTGTGGGGTCATTTTCCGGCACAAGAGGCGCGCCGGGAATAATTTTATGCCCCCGCGCTTGGAAAAATGAAAGATATTTATCAATAAGATCTTTTGCGGCCATGATTTTAATAATATTATACTACATGAGGGTTGAATTCTAATTTATTTTCCAGAAGCACTCTTCACTGCTTGTCTACATTTATTATCCATATCCCAAAGAAGCAATACATATCTAAAAAGAGAATCCATGTGATGTGAGAAATCTTCCCGCGAAACAAGCGTTGGCAACTCTGGAGTCTTTTTTCTTTTTTCTGAATCCTTAATAAGCTGTTTAACGGTTTTGTTATGAGCCTTTGTGTAATCTCTGTAGCTTTCTTCCATTGTCTTCTTTTTAGTCTCTTCCCATTCTTCAGAAGTTTTAGGTTTTGGAAGTTTTTGCAGTTTTCCAAAATAAAGTTTGTCGCAAAATCCACGGATGGGTCCCCCGTGATAACTAGAGTAATTTCCTCCAATGTTGTCTACTACTTCTATCATTTCATCTTTTGTCTGCCTGTACATTTCGGAATACGCTTCCATATACACACCTATGCGTGCTTTATCCTCAGGGAAGCCTAAAGCCTCAGTTAAAAATTCTACTCTATTGGGCACTTCAGATTGCCTAATATGTTTATCTGAATCTTTAAATGGAAACTTTCTTAGGTGAAGTAAATGTCTTATATCATTTTTTAAAGCAAATAAAGCAAAAGGAGGAATTGACTCGCCTACCGCATTCCTTTCGTAGTCTTGATCTTGCCGTACCTTATCAGTTTGTCTACGTTCTAGATAGGAAGAAATATAATTATCTTTACTACCCGTATAAAGCCTTGCTCTTCTTTCAACTTCTTTTATAAGTCTGTCTGCATAAGCGTTATTTCTTCTTCTAAGAAGAATGCTGCTTCCTAGGGCGGTTAAATTTACAAGCTCTGCAAGTAAAAGCGTACGAATAGTTTCATCTTCGCTTAACGTAGCCGAGACTGATCCAATTGTTCTGGCAAAATCTTCTCTGGTTTGGATGTCTTGTGCTTCTTGTGAATTTGATCCGCCTTCCTTTTCCAAAGCTGCTTTTGTGTAATCATCTAGTTTTGTTGGAGTTGCATCAAGCGTCATCCACTGCCCGCCTATATATGCTTCTACCCAGCCATGCGCTTCTGAAGCTGTTATTTTTTCGGGTTTTTTTGCAACTCCTTCAATATGTCTGAAGCCAAAAGCCATACGCGCTGAAATACCCTGGGACCGGAGAAGAGCCACTAACGCGGTATTAGCCACATCACAGTCTGCTTTTTTTACTTCAAATACCCGCTTAAAAAATATTCTACTGCTTCCCCCCGCGTGATAGTAATCTGACCACTGCGGATTAAGAGAGTAGAGAAAATTATCCTTAATGTACTTCTCCATAATTTTGGCTTTTGCTCCTGAGGAAAGATCTTTTCTTTCTGACAATTCACGCATAAAATCCTTAGTTTCCTGAGGAAAACTATTAACATCGGCAATTTTTGTTTTCATTTCTTTAATCTCATTTTCAGAAGGAGCAGGAGTAGCAACTTTATCTGCTTTTCCTATATCATACGTAATATTTATAGTCTTTCCTTTACTTTCAGAAGACAAATACAAGAAATAAGTTCCATCCGTTGCTTGCAGAACACTATATATTACCCCCTCTCCTGTAATTTTTACGCTTCCTTTGGTTACCTTATAATTTTCTCTTCCCGGAAGTTCAATAAACTGACCAGGTATATTAATAGTCTGAGAAATGGTAATATTTTTGTTTTCTCCCTGAAGCATTTGTTTGGTAGGAGAGTACTGCCTGTTAACTACCCATCCTTGTCTATTTGTATCAAAACGCAAAGCTGTTTTAGATCTGTAGTATCCAAGAAGATCCCGTCCTGAGAGATTCCACATTTCAATTTTCTCATTTTGCTTTCTCTCTTCCGGAGAGTTATTTTTAGGTTTTTCAAAATTTTGCGAAACAGGATAACTGTCATCTTTTTTTCCGCTTTCTTGCCCACTTCCCTGTTTTTGCTGATCAGATTGTTGTCCACTAGATCCTTCTTGCCTGCTTCCTTCTTCTGAACCAGAAGCTGCTTTGGATTGTCCTGAGTCCTGTCCTGATCCTTTTGCGCCTTCCTCCTCTGATCCAGTCGGATTACTACTTTGCTCATCATTCAAACTTTGAAGCGCCGCAAGTTCCTCCGGAGATAATTCCTGCATAATTTGATTTATTTCCTCACTGGGCGTATTATCCTGCGGAGCAAAATTTTTATAGATAAAAGGTGAAGCTATAATAAGACCTGCTATTGCAGCTGTTATTATTTTTCTTTTAAGAGAACAGCCTTTTCTTTGAGTTTTCTCATATTGATCATAGAAATCCATAAAAGAACTAATCTGTTCAGAAACAAAATTCTCAGCGAACTCATATTTGTCTTCCGCAATTTCTTCCAGCATTACCGCGCTTATTCCTCGCTCTATAAACGGAGTAAGAGCTTTTGCCTTAGTCTGGGGAGAAGTTCCTTTTACAATTTCAGCGGTCTCTTGAAGTTCAATAAGAGCGGTAAGCTCCTGAAAGGAATAAAGAAGAGATGTAGGAATATGTCCTTTTTCTGCCCACTTTTTCCATATAAAATCTATACTTTGAGCATTAGATAGTATTCCCTGTAATTTTTTTCTAACTGTTTCATGTTGACCTATGCTTGCCCTGAGAAACAATTCATCACTCCAAGAAGAACCGTCTGGTTTTTTAAGATAATCTTCATACATTTCCAAATTTTCCTTTATTGTGTCTGGCGAATATTCTGCTTCTTGAACCATACCCGCTAATGTTTCAGTAAATCGTTTACTTTGCGCAATATCATCAGCAAGTTCAGGATCTTTTTTACCTAAAAGAGCAAGAGTAGTTTCCTTAACTCGTTTAACTCGTTTTTCATGTGCGTCAACTTCTTGTTGCACCGGCAACTCCTCTTCATTTTTAGGACCGGCTTCTGTTAGTTTTCTTAAACGATCTGCGGCTTGTTTTTCCTTATTAAAGCCAAGTGTAGTATCGTGTAATTCTGCCTCAGTTATACCGGAGAAAAAACGCAACTCTTGATTCCATCGTTCTCCTAAAGGTTGATGTGTAGCTTGATCAAGTATTTCTTCCTGAACTCTTTTTTTTGCATCTATACAAAATCCAATAGGAACAGGCGCTACATCTTCATGATGATAAAATAGTTTGTCTACAACTTTTGCTTTTTCAGCAGAATCAGTGTCAGACAATTCAGGTTGTTTGAGAAAAGTGCTTAATGAGTGCAGAAATCTTCCATAATAACCAAATCTTGCGGCTTGTGTTTGAAAGCCTTCCTGTGCTTTTAATTGAAATTCCTCAAATCTCGTCCACACTTCATCCGGAGAAATTCGAGGCATTAACTTTTCATTAGATTCTCTTTGTTCCATATATCTTTTATTACTATTCTATATCAACCTTGTTTTGCAAGATCCACATTTCCACCAGGATTTACTATTATCAATGACATCCCCGAAGGAATTCCGCCAAGAACAGATGTGTGGTGATAAGAATAACCACCAATTCCGGTACGATAGTCTTTTGGAGCAACAACAACAGGAAGATGGATTTTAGGATATTTTTCATCTATAGAGATTTTATCCGCAATGGAACGGTTAAAAACGATATGAGGAATTTGATCTTCGCTTGGTCTTTTGGAAGGGTCAAAAGATAAAACGCCTGCGAGAGATTTTCTATATTGTTCAATAGCTTTTCGCAAATCATCAGGATTGTTTAAAGGAAGTGATAAAGAATCGTAATTTCCTACAACACCTCTTCTCAGCATATGCACCTGAGCTTGAAATTTAAGAACACGAACCAATGGCTCATCTTTGTCTATGTACCAATAAGACATATTGTCTTCATCTGTGGATTTTCTAACTGAAAGAAGAGTATTAAGCATTGTCTCTATCTCACGTGGATTTGCCGCGCTTGTTGGATTTACGTCTGCTATAACATGGACTGTTGCAAGCTCCACTACTCTTTCAGGTTTTCCTCTGATAATTTCTTCCTCAGATACTTTAAGAGGAGATAAAGGTTGACCGGCAAGTGCTTCTCTGACAATTATTCTTTTCGCAGGAGCAGGAAGAATGCCGGCTTTGCCTTCTATCTCAATAGTAGTAGTTGGAGTTTTTGGATTAATAAAATGTGCAGCTTGTAAAATTCCAAAAATAAACTCATCCTCATATTTTTTATAGAAATCAGCACCCGGTTCTGAGAAATTTTTTCCCTCTAAGGTTCTTGCTGAAATTCTACCTACTTCTTGAGAAATAAAATCCAAATTTTCTGCCATAATTTATCGAAGTAAAAATGCTTTAGTCGCAATTTGATTATTTTCTTCTTGCTGGATAATTAAATTTTCTCCCGCAAATCTCCATGAAGTTCCGGAAAGTTTATCAGCAAATGTTTCCAGGGAACTGGTAAACATGACAGAAGTTTTCCCATCAAAATCTTCCGTTATCAATAATTTTCCGTCTTTAGAAAGAGAAAAACGGGAGATTGACTGTAGATATTTTTTACCTCCTTTTTTATCATATACCAAAAGTTGTCTATCACCTTTATCTAAAACACATGTAAACCTTCCTGTCATATCCATCTCAACATCACTTCCAGCTTTAACCTCTCCTAGTCCATTAAGCTCTGCATTACTTTGTCCAAACAGTGTTAACACGCAGGGTTCTTCATAGCCTTTATTTCCTGGTTTAAGAACAACTGCTCTTTTACCATCCTCTGAGGCGGCCGCGATTTTACCTTGAATACCAATTGCGTTCCACAGCAAAAGTTGGAGATCACCGTCTCCTGGAACATAATAAAGCCCTAATCCATCTTGATTAGTTGTTTTACTAAGTAGTATTCCGGTTGCAAGCTCTCTTACATCTCCTCTTGCTTTGGTCGCTGTTTTTTCTGCCTCTATAGAACTTTGTATATATGTTTTTTGTTTTTCGTGTAATTCTACTCTTACAATTTTTGGTTCTGATATTTCGTTTGGTTCCTCAATTAATCCATTTATTGCAAGAACAACAGGAGAATGTATTGATGATTTCAAGCCACTTTCAGATTTATCTTTTAAACCAAGATGTGCTTTTGTGGGAGCAGTTTCCTCGCTAAGGTCATAAGGTTTATTTTTAACAATATTGTTATAGCTTGAGAGCATATTATTGATTGCGTTTAGTACATTTTCGTCTTTAGCCCACAGCTTATTCTGAACTAAAAGCATTTTTACTGCCTCCCTGAACGAAACATCTGTTCGCCTCATCTTCCCGAAATTTACTAAATAGCTAGTCAGTTCCTGGATGCTTCTATTAGAAAGGGGTGGAAGTTTGTTCGCCTCCATGACTTTATTAACCTCCGGAACTACATAAATAAAAAATCCCACCAATTGTTTTTGTTCATAATCAGAAAGAAGAATATTGCCCTGATCATCAGAAAGTCTGACAGCAGCAATCATCAATTGATCTTTGACTGGCGGCATACCTACTTCAAAATGACTAAATCTATCTTT
The DNA here is from genome assembly GCA_001782015.1 of Candidatus Levybacteria bacterium RIFCSPHIGHO2_01_FULL_36_15. Taxonomy (GTDB): domain Bacteria; phylum Patescibacteriota; class Microgenomatia; order Levybacterales; family GWA1-39-11; genus 2-01-FULL-36-15. The sequence continues at coordinate 36,893 of MFNJ01000060.1, read as the reverse complement.
CAGGTAATCGTTAAGATCCATGCTGTTACTGGTTGCATCAACAGAAAACCATGCGGGAATTTCCTGTTTAGAACTTCCAATAACGAATGATTCACCGGGTGATTTTGCCAGGAAGCTCAGTATTCCGCCCAGGGAATTTGGTCCGGCTTTATCAAGTTCATCCAATACTACTCGTTCATTATTGGCAATAGCTGTTAAAATTTCTCCCTTTACAATATCTTCAATTGATTCCTGACTTGCATCTGGTAAAGCTGCTCTTGCGATTCTTGCTTTTTGTCTGTCAATAAAACCAGATTTTACTATTTCTCTTTCTTTATCTGTCAAATCTTCTTTTGAACTAATTGTTCTCTCGCCCAAAACTTCAGCGGCACCAGCACTTACAATAGAAGACATAAAACTTCCGAATGTTTGTCCTTCACTCACTTTTCCTTCAATCTTCAGCTGATTATATATTTCTTGCATATAATCCATAAACCTCTGTGGATCTTCTTTTTGATACATATCAACAACAGCAGAAAGTTTCTGAACCAAACTTGCTCCCCTATCTATTCCAAGCTGTATAGATTTACTCGCTAATAGATCTTCAAAACTTGTATAGTGGTGAATATTTATTACCCTGCTTTTATATCCCTGCTCTTTATTCTTCTCCTGCAAAAGTTCTGTTTTTCCTGTCCCTGGAGGACCGTATAAAATTACTCCCCCTACTCCATTTTTCTTTTGACTCATAAAGTGCAATCTATCCAGAAGATCTCTATAGTATGGTGTTTCATAAATTTTTCTTCCTAATTTTGCTTCTTTGGCTGTGTTTGCTATCCATTCCTTAGTTTCAAATGCTTTTATTTGTTCATCAAGCTCAAGTACTTGTTCTTCAACTTCAGATGTTACCATAAGAGAATCAACATCATGTAATAAGTCTCCGCTTTCTAAATTAACATGTTTTTTAAGGGCTGCAAATTTTGGAGAGAGATCTATCAAAAATCTAGTTGTCTGCGCAAGCTGTTTATCCTCAAGTTCCTTTTTATACGCACTTCCCAAGCCTTTTCTAATTATAATCCAGTGTGATAAGTTAGAGCCTATAAGTTCTTTTAGATCTTCTTCAATTCCAGAATTTGAAAAATTCCCTTCTTTATCTTTAAATTGGGCAAATAAAAGAGATGTTGCTCCATTGTAATGTTTGTCAAACCATCCGAACACTTTTTTCGCATTTTCTCTTTTTGCAATTGAGAGTCCTTTTTCACCATCATCTTGTGGTGGTTTTTTTAATCCTTTTGTACGTACCACAAAAGAAGCCGACTCTATAACGTCTTCATTTAATGCCTTATTATAAATAGCTTCATAAAGTCCCGATTCATAAACATCAACTACTCTTTTAAGAGTCTTCGTTTGTTCTGCGGTTACTGAAACACCTTTTAATTCTTGTCTAAATATTTTTCTTGACTCTTTAATATACGGCACTGATCCTTTGTCTCTTGCTTCCGCGCCTGCTGTTTCCATATTATTAGTGTATTTAATAAAATATTAAAAGACAAGTATATCTTTTATTAAAAAATAGGTCATTGATATTAACCTTCCACCCCGAAAGTGGAATAGATATGACACATCGGAACATTCAGATATTGAAAAAGTGGTTTTAAAAAATTTGATATACTTTAATTAATGGCAAATAACAACCAAAAAGATTCTCCCAATTCTTATTCTCTCAAGATATCAACCTCTAATTTTATTGCTGTTCTTTTTCTTTTGATACTTATTATTTACTACGTTTACGTATCTCTTATTGAACCAGCCACAACAAATTTAAATAATTGTGTCAAAAAATCTAATTCGGAAACGTATAAGATGCTAAATAAGATACTAAAAGATACCAAATACGCGGATGAGTTTTGCATAAAATCAAACGATACTTTGCTTTCTTTAAAATCATGCATTCAAAATGTTAATAATAAAAATCTCCTTGGTACATTTGTGTATGAAAAATCGGGAATCCAAAAAAACGTGCAGCTTATGATTGGTACGCACAATCAAAATTGTACACAATATAAAATATTACCTGCTGATTAGGTTATGGATTTAAAACTTGGAAAATACCAATGTTAGATAGAAAATTTTTATAATATAATATATTTATGGCGGGAGAGTCAGATTTTGATATAAGAAGAGAAGAGACAGATCCAAAACTTTTAAGGCTTGAGGAAGATATTCTTAATCATCATAAAGGCATAGCAAAAGATCTATTGGAATTTCGAGATCGTATAGAAAATCAGATGACCCAAAAAGATCCTGCAGGTTGGAGAATATATGGTTTTGATCCAAAGCAGGTCACCCCGCGCCAGGTGATGGACATTGATCCAAATAAAGTATTAAATAAATCTTACTCTGAAATGGAACATGGCCCGGAGCCAGCTTTTGAAATAAATTTCTATCCTGCCAGCGACAATGAAATTCCGGAAAGATCAAGACCGGCTTCGATAGGAATTTTAATAAGCCAAAAATCAGCAATTGAAAAAGGACAATTGGAACTTTTTCCAAAAGGATCAGAAACTGTAGAATTTACCCGTTTGACTATTGATGTGCCAAATCCAAGCGTCCAAAGATTAACTTGGCCGGCAGTAATATCGGAAGTGACCCATGTAGAAAACCCTATGACAGCGGGCTACATTGATTCTGTTACTACAAGAGGAATTCCGGTATCTAAAACTGAAGAAACAGCAATCATGGCCCAAGCCAGTCTTTCTGAAATGGCAAAAATAGTTCAAGAGTTAGCAACCAACAATTACCATCTAAGAATTTTTGGCAACTCTCATAATTCACCAGTTAAACCCAGATTCATGCTTCATGAATAATCATAAAAGGGGTTTCAGTTTAGTTTAACAACAGATTTTTTCAACGGGCAGTTTGTGTGCTTGCAGTGAGCAGAACAATATTGCCTACCGTATAAAACCATTTGTAAATTGAACTTTTTCCAATCTTTTTTAGGAACTATTTTTAATAAATCCTTTTCTATCTTATTTGGATCTTTTTGATTGGTTAGCCCAAATAATTTAGACAATCTTGCAATGTGAGTATCAACCGCAATTCCCTCCATAATTCCAAAACCAACATTTAAAATAACATTAGCAGTTTTCCTGCCCACTCCGGGAAGCTCTAATAAATCTTTCATTGTTTTTGGAACTTTTCCTTTATGTTTCGCATCTATTATTTCTGCCGCTTTTATTATATTTTTTGCCTTATTTCTGAATAAGCCGATTTGTTTTATATCATTTTGCAGTTCTAACATTGTGGCATTTTTATAGTCTTCAACTGTTTTGTATTTTTTAAATAATTTTCTTGTCATTTCATTAACTTTTTTATCCGTGCTTTGGGCGGACAAAACAACAGCAACATATAACTGCCAAATATTTGAATAATTTAAAGCAATCTTGGGATTTGGAAAAAGTTTGTCTAATACTTTTGTAATTTCTCTGACCTTTTTATCCATTGGTTGGAAGCTTAAAGAAGCCAATTCTTCTTTGATTGATAATTTTTGATAGAGATTCAGCAAGTTTTGTTGGATCATGCCTTAAAAATGTTCCGCGCCTTAAGAAATTTCCGGTAATTATTTTTACTCTGCTGTTTTTAAAATTATTTTTATCAAATCTTACAAAGTCATCTTTTTCCCTCTGATACTTTAAAAGAAGATCTTTATTGGGCCTTTGAATATTTACAACACAATAATTAACAATATTTTTGCCCAGGTATGTCTCAAGAGTTCTAAGAAAATCAGAAGCGCAAAACCCGTAAGTTTCCCCAAGTTTTGTCATAATATTTACAACGCAGATTTTTTGGGCTTTTGAACTGACAATTGCTCCTGTAATTCCATCAACCAGCAAATTAGGAAGAATAGAAGTATATAAATCTCCCGGACCAAGTATGATTATATCCGCTTTTCTAATGGTTGCAACAGCATCAGGATTGGCAATAACTTTTGGGTGTAAAAAAAGTTTTTTAATGTGCAGTTTACCATCATGTTTGGGAATATCTATATTTGTTTCTCCTTCAATTACTTCCCCATTCTCAAGTTCAGCATATAGATGGGTTGCCTCAAGAGTTACCGGAACAACGTCCCCTTTTACGTTTAATATCTTTGTAGCTTCTTTTATTGCGTCACGAAAATTACCGGTTATCCGTTCCAGCGCGGTTATTAAAAGATTACCAAGACTGTGCCCTTTAAGACTTGACCCTTCTTCAAACCTGAAATTAAAAAGTTCGGAAAGAGTCTTGTTGTTGGCATCAGAAAGCGCAATTAAAGCTCGCCTTATATCTCCTGGCGGTAAAATTCCAAATTCCTCACGCAATGTTCCTGTTGATCCCCCGTCATCTGCCATAGAAACAATAGCGGAAAGTTTATAGGGATAAATTTTAAGGCCGGAAAGAACGGTGAATACGCCTGTACCTCCACCTATCACAACAACCTTCTTCATGCGGTCAATTATATTACAAACCAGGTAAAAATGGAATTATTATATAAAATTATTAAGCGAGGAATATACTTTTTCGCAATAAGCGTAAGCGAGAAAAAAGATTATGGAAAAATAAGAGTATAGGCGCGTTGCGAATAAGAAAAAGCATATTCAGAGCGAGAAATAGGGAGAAATAAAACTGACAAGTTTAATTTAGCTTTTTTTCTTAATTCCCTTAAAAAATCTTTTACCGGCAGAGTGGTTGTTCTCTGCCTCCCGGGAAGATGTTTCCATTTCCTGAACTTCTTCATCTTCATCCATTAAACAGTCTAATCCTTGATTTTTTACTATATTCTCAATTGTCTCCAATCCTTTTTCTGAAACTTTTTCTAAAATTTTTCTTCCTTTCTTGGTTCCAAGAAGAAGAACAAGAGAAGCGCCAATTAGCATCCCCCAAACAAATCCGTTTGAAGAATTTTCTTTCTTTTCATTCATATTAATTATTTTTTATTTTCTTTTGTTGATTTTAAAAATTTAGAAATGGTTTTTACACCTAAAAGAAGCGTAGAAATAAAAGAAACAGGTTCAACAACAGCTTCCGTTATTGACTCTGCAACGTCCAGAATCCGATTTGTTCTTTCAACTGTTTTTTTAAACTCTTTAAGGATGAAGAATATCTGCACTCCAAGCACAAAAAGCAAAACTGTTAGAAGAACTATTACCACCAAAAGCACAGCTTGGACAGTATCTATCATATATTTTAGACTACCATTTTATGCATTAAAAAGTCAATATATAAAAATGGTGAAAAATGCCAAATTTCTATTCTACTTTAACCTCAAAGTTCTGTTTTGTCTCTTTTCCAAATCTGTTTTTTGCCACGATTGAAATTTTTTTATTGCCCGGAAAAACATAAATCGATTTTTTAAAACTTCCGTCAATACCCACAAATATCTCTTCTCCATCTATTGATAAAACAGCGTAAGGATCAGTTTTCCCTTTTATTTCAACAACATTATTGTGTATCGTTTCTCCGTTTTTGGGGCTTGATACGCTCAAAGGCGGACCAAAAAGAAGCGAATTATACTGGAAGAAAATATACACGGCAACTATTAAAAAAATTGCAGTTATTAGAATGTTTTTTGAATTGCGAAAAGGGTTCTTAGAAAAACGGTTAGTGTTTTTTCTAAAGTTAGGAATTATTTCCCGGTTCTCTTCTTTGTATTCTCTCCTGAAAAGCGCAACTATTCTTGCGCGGGATAACCCTAAAAAACTGGCATAATTTTTAACAAAACCCAAAGCATAAGATTCTGAGGGAAGAGTATGAAATCTTCCTTCTTCAATTGCTTTTAAATACTCAACCCTAATTTTTGTAGTTTTCTCAATATATTCAAGAGAAAGATTTTTTTTCTCTCTTTCTTCCCTTAAAATATCGCTTACCCTTCTCATTATTTACCACTGGATGAATTTTATAAAATATTTAAAAATGGAATTATTGTTCTGATAAGTTCCTTAAAATTTCCTCAGGATTTTTAATGATCACATCTCTTGGTTTTGAACCTTCTCCCGGTCCTACAATTCCTGCTTCTTCAAGCTGATCTATTATTCTTGCTGCTCTTGCAAATCCAATTGAAAGACGCCTCTGAAGAAGTGACGATGAGGCTCTGTCATACTGGCAAACAATTCTGACCGCCTGCTCAAAAAGCTCGTCTCTGCCCTTACCTCCATTTAAACCTCCGGTCATTTGTCCCGCTCCGCCTCTTTTAAGATTTACTTCCTGTTTTACTATTTCTTCCGTATATTCAACAGGAATGTTTTTAGATTTTATGAAGTTAACAAGTCTTTTGATATCCTGTTCCGACACAAAAGCTCCTTGTATCCTGGTAGGCTTTGCCTGGTCCGGCGGAATATACAACATATCTCCCCGGCCTAATAACTTTTCAGCGCCGGGCGTATCAATGATTACCTTGCTGTCAACCATAGAAGAAACATTAAACGCAATTCTGCATGGAATATTTGCCTTAATAAGTCCTGTTATTACGTCAACTGATGGCCTTTGGGTTGAAACAATAAGGTGTATTCCGGTAGCCCTGGCCATCTGAGCAATACGCGCTATGGAATCTTCTACTTCAACGGGTGCAAGAGCCATGATATCTGCCAGCTCATCAATCAAAATCACGATATACGGCAGAGCCTGAAAACCTGCAAGTTCGTTAAATGAATCAATATTGCGAACAGAGTTTTTAGCGAATTCTATATATCTTCTGTCCATTTCTTTTAAAGCCCATTTTAATGCCGAAATGCTTTCTGCCGGTTCAACCACAACCGGATACAAAAGGTGGGGAATATCATTGTAGGCTGTAAGCTCCACTCTTTTCGGATCTATCATAATCATTTTTACTTCTGTGGGCGCGGATCTGAAAAGAAGAGAAGCAATAACGGAATTTATAAGTACCGATTTTCCTGAACCTGTTGTTCCTGCAATCAAAACATGGGGCATTTTGGCAACATCAATAATCAAAGGATTACCCGCAACATCAAGACCAAGAGGAACTGAAAGTTTTGATTTGGCTTTATGCATAACACTTGATAAAAGCATTGTTTTAAGAGATACTACTTCCAATGATCTGTTTGGAACCTCAACGCCTACTAAATTTCTTCCAGGGATCGGTGCTTCAATCCTTATTTGACCTGTAGGTGCTTCTGTCATCAAAGCCAAATCATTTGATAAAGCTGTAATTTTTGAAAGCTTTGTCCCCAGCGCAATTTGTAAAGCGTATTGAGTGACCGACGGACCGACATTTATCTCAACCACATGCGCATTAATACCAAAACTCTGGAGAGTTTTCTCAATTATTGATGCTATCTTTTTTATATCACCTCTATCTGCCTTTCTATCCTCGCGCTCTGAAAGAAGAGATACGGGAGGATATTCCCAAATACCTATTTCAAGAGGTTTGTTAAGAACTATGTCATCTGTCAAACGCAGGCTATCAAGAGATTTTTCATCAACTCTTTTCTCATTTATAACAGGAGGTTTTTTATTTTCAACCGTAGGCATATTATCCATTACATTTTTCATGCCTTTTATCTCAAGATTCCTGCCGCCTTCTTTAACAACAATAGGTTTTCTGCTGTTAAAGATAGATAAAAATCCTCCGAATATCCCACCAAATGTTCCTTCAAACACTTTATACACCTGCTCCAAAGACAAATTTAGAAATACAACTAAACCCACCACAACTCCCGCAATAAATAAAATCATGCTTAAATTACCAAGCAACGGCTCAACATATCCTGAAACTTCCTGGCCAAATAAACCGGATTTAAAAAGACTTATTAAAGAAAGGGTAAAAACGCCAAATCCCAATGTAACATTTGGTTTTGTCAGACTTCCTTTTATCCGGGTTAATGCCAGAGAAAAGAAAATCAAAGTAATTGGAATTAAAAAAGAAAGAAAACCAAAAAATGATACCAGTAAATCATTAATTTTTGTAATCAAACTCCCGCTTCTTGCATAGGAAAAAAGCAGAGTTATGCTAAAAAAGATCATAAAAATAGAAGATAAAGAATAAACAGTACCCTTTTTAAGATTCATTTTGTAGGGTGACTTTCTTCTTCTGTATTTTCTTTTTTTGCTCACACTAGAAATTATACAACATTTTGTGGATAAATTGGAACTTTAGTGGAAAAATTTAAGCCTTTGGTGCTTGCTTAGATGGAAACTTTAATTTATATTCTACTGAAGGCTCTCCTGCTTTTTCAGGAGCTAAGAGAACAGAAACTCCTACAGGATTGCCTCTCTGGCTAAATCTTGCTTCAACAGATTCCAAAACTTTCTTTCTCTTTATCCCATCAGCCTCTTCGGTTTTAAGTCTTCTGTACCTTATGCGTGTTACCTCCTGCTCATTTGCGCTTCCTACCATTTCTATCTCTTCACCATCATGATGACCATCACCAAGAAAATAATATCCTCCCCCGGAAGATAATTTAAGATATTTTACTCCAATATCTAAGTATTCATGGTCATCCGTAATCACTCCGTCTTGCTCACGCATATTTCCCGACGCAGATATTCTTCCCTTCCAAGGTTTTTCTTGTCTTTGCGCAAGTTTTCTATAGTTTGCAACCCCATCCTGATATATTTCCAAAAGGCCTTCATAAGCTTTTCCCAATTCTTCTCTTGTACCTCTATAATCAAGCACAGAACATTTTCCTTCAACTCTTTTTAAAATTCCAACTATAGTATTTGGGTATTGCTCTTTTTGCTCGGGAACTAGTTGAGATGTAACTGCTTCCTGCTTTGGAATAGATGGAACAGGCGCTTTTTGTTTACGTCGTAATATTTCTTGCAATGCTCTCATAAATTAAAAAGGCTGACCCTTTGGACAGCTTACGCAGAATAATAATAAACTATTCCGTAAAAGTCAATAACTGGTTTATTATAAGATATTAAACTTCCAGCACTATGGGTATAACCAGAGGTTCACGGCCTTCTTTGAAAAGATAATCTTCCGCCCTTTGTTTTATGATATTTCTGTAGTATGCCCAGTTTGTAACTCTTTCATGCTTTTTACCAAGAATTTTATTCATGTTTGATGCCAGCCTATTTGAAAACTCATCTTTCTTATCATAAATAAAACCCCGTGCTATAATGTCTGGCTTTCCAACCAATTGCCCGGTAGAAGAATCAATTTCACTAATTATTACAATAATTCCTTCTTTGGAAATTCTAAGCCTATCAACTAATACATAATCTTCCAGTTTTTCATGAGTTACCTCGTCCACAAAAATGTTGGCAATTTCAATTTTCCTGCCCAAATTTACAGATCCTATTGTGAAAACAACTTCCTGACCGCTGTCAATCAGAAGTATATTTTCTTCTTTGTAACCCATTGAGAGACCTATATCTTTGTACCCCACCATTTGTTTATAGTCGCTGCTTATGGGCAGTAAATATTTTGGGTTGGTAAGAGAAATCATAAGTTTAAGATCAGAAGAATAACCATGTCCTGAAACATGGAACTCATCAGTAATATCTGAATACACAACCTTAGCGCCTTTTTTTGAAATAACATCAATAAGACCGTTAATACTGTTTTCATTCCCAGGGATCGGGTCTGCCGAAAAAATAACAGTATCGCCTTTTTGTATTTTTATATCTCTGTCCTCATCGTTTGCAATCCGGACAAGCGCAGAATTTTCCTGTGCCTGACTTCCTGCCACAAAAATTAGCAGAGAAGACGGCTTATGTTTTCTAATTTCAAAAGGTTTTATTTCAGAAGTTAGAGGATAAGTCATATAACCCATTTCACGACCTATTTCTTTTGCATTAATTAAAGATCTACCAATAAAACAAATTTTTCTGCCTAATTTCAAACCAACTTCTATCGCCTGATTTAGTCTTGAAATATTAGAAGAATATGTGGTAACAAAAATTTTGCCACGAGTTTTTCTAAATTCATCTTCAAAGCTTTCATAAAGCATCTGCTCAGACGGCGAATGTCCTTCTCTTAGACTTCCCAGACAATCAGAGAATAAGCATAATATCCCTTCGCTCCCCGCTTTTGCAATCTTATCTAACTGAGAACGTCTTCCGTCAACCGGTGTGAAATCAAATTTAAAATCACTGGCATGATAAAAATTACCAATGGGAGTTTTTATAAGCAAATTTGCCGCATCTAAAATAGAGTGAGTAACTCTTATAAAAGTTACCTTGAAATTACCAAGAGTTACTTCATCTCCAAAACTCACTGTTTGCACATTTCTTTTAACCTGAAAATCCCTAAGTTTTTCATTGGCTAGCGCCGCGGTAAGTTTTGATCCATAGATTGGAAATTCAGGGAGCTTTGGCAACGCAAAAGGAAGAGCTCCTATATGATCTTCATGTCCGTGAGTAAGTATCATTCCAAGAATTTTTTTATTGGTTTTTTTTAAATAAGCAATATCGGGAATTAAAAGATCAACTCCGGGCATTGTTTCATCGGGAAATCCCAAACCGCAATCAACTATTATTATGCCTTCATCATTTTCATAAAGGTACATGTTTTTTGTTACATCACCAATTCCTCCTATTGGTATAAATGAAATTTTATCCATATTAGTATTATACTACTTTATCAGGCAGGTAAGAATTCTTTTACGTTTTCAAGGGTTATTTTAAAGGGGCCATTTTCCTGTTTTATTTTCCCCTCCAAAGCATACCTCATGACTTTTCTAACCAGTCCCTGGACAGTTCTTTGCAAAGTCCTTATTCCCGGATCAAAACCCAAAGGTCTTACGATCCGAGCCCAAACATTATCGTCAATAACAAGATCATCAGGTGTTAAAGAAGCATCTGTAAGAATTTTTGGCAACATGTAAGATTTGGCAATTATTGTTTTTTCTTCATCGGAATATGACGGCATCTGTATAACCTCAAGTCTGTCAAGCACTGCTATTGAAATATTTTTTGTATTGTTCGCTGTTGCCACAAAAAGAACATTTGAAAGATCAAAAGGATAATCTATAAAATGATCCGAAAAGTTTCTGTTTTGCTCAGGATCAAGAAGCTCAACAAGAACTCCCATAATGTCAGATCTTGATCCCTCCGTTACCCTGTCAAGCTCATCAAGTAAAATTACCGGATTATTTGTTCCTGCCCGTCTTAAAGCTTTGATAATAAGACCTGGCTCCGCATCCGGAAAAACACGGGACTGGCCTCTTAAAGTTTGAGCTCCACCCATTCCCCCAAAAGGAATCCTTTCAAATTTTCTGCCGATAGCCTCAGCTATAGAATAAGCAATAGTAGTTTTACCTGTTCCCACAAGACCTACCACACAAATAATCGGAGCTCTTTTAAATAAATCTGCGCCTTGTGCTTGCCGCAAATTTTTTGTTATCATAACTGACAGATATTCGAGAATTGAGTCTTTCACACTTTGCAAACCGTAATGATTATGATCAAGTACTTTTTTCACATGATTTAAATCAAGAATGTCTTTAGAAGTTTTATTCCAGGGAAGACTCGTAATCCATTCTATATACCTTGCGATGCTTTCATAATCATTAGAATATTGCCCGGATTTAGCCATAAAATTAAGCCTTTCAACCATCGCAGTGGACTTTTCTTTTAGTTCCTTAGGAAGATTTACGGCGTCAATACTTTCTTGAAGTTTTTTTATTTCATAAATAATTGCATTATCATCCATTAAAAATAGTATAACATTAAAACAATTTTATAAACAATGACATTAAAATGAGGATATATATTTTTTCCAAAGCCTTGTATTTTGCGCCCTTACAATAATTTAAAGTTCAAAATTAAAAGTTAAAAATTGATTATGAGTATAAAACTTTTAAACTGAAAACCGTAACTTTAAACTTTGCACTTTGAACTTTTAACTTCATTCTGCTCCGGGCGGCAAAGATGATTTTAAAATCTAGAATCTTTTCTTGCGGGAGAATCGGTCTCTTGGAGAAAATGAAGGACGCCTGTTGTCACGCATTCTACCCATTGGCCTATCCATTCTTTTTTCATCTGTGGCCTTTTCTCCAAAAACCATTGACAAATTGATTCTTCCCTGTTCATCTGTTTCCTTAACTCTTATTTTTACCGTTTGGCCAATTTTTACCACGTCTGCCGGATTTTGAACATACTCAGTAGCCATTTCTGAAACATGAACCAATCCTTCCTTGCCCGGAACTATTTCAACCATTGCCCCAAAGGGTAATATTCTTTTTACTTTTCCTTCAAATACTTCACCTTTTAGAATTTCCCGGGTCAATAAATCTATCCAGGAAGCTGCTTTTTCAACCGCTTCCTCTTCTATTGAAGAAATCGTCACTTTACCAGTTTCATCAACGTCCACATTCGCTCCTGTATTTGCGATTATGTTTCTTATTACTTTTCCACCGCTTCCAATAACTTCTCCAATTTTGCTGGTATCGATAGTTACAACTTTAATCTTGGGAGCAAACTTAGAAACTTCCTTTCTTGAAGATTTCATAACTTCATTCATTTTTTCAAGAATAAAAAGTCTTCCAGAAAGCGCGCGTGAGAATGTTTCTTTGATAATCTCCTCAGTTAAACCGTCATTCTTTACATCAAGTTGGATTGCCGTTATTCCGCGCTCCGTTCCCGCAACTTTAAAATCCATCTCTCCTGAAAAATCTTCAAGTCCTATTATGTCTGATAAAACAACATATTTATCTTTATCAGAAACCAGACCTATCGCAATACCCGCAACGGGAGAAGAAATTGGAACACCCGCATCCATAAGAGAGAGTGCTGATCCGCAGGCTGAAGCCATAGAGGTTGAACCGTTGGATGACATTACTTCTGATACAACTCTTATAACATATGGAAATTTTAAATCTGCTGGAACAACCGGAAGAAGCGCTCTTTCAGCCAATGCTCCATGCCCGATTTCACGTCTTGAAATCGCACCCATTCTACCTGCCTCACCCACCGAATAAGGAGGCATAGAATAATGATGTATATAGCGCTTTGCTTCTTCCCCTTCAGGACTCTCAATTAACTGTTCAAAAGATGAAGTTCCCAGTGTTACGACTGTTAAAACCTGTGTTTCACCGCGCTGAAAAATTGCCGATCCGTGAGTTCTTGGTAAAATTCCTACTTTAGCACTGATTGGTCTTATTTCATCTATCTTTCTACCATCGGGTCGCTTTTCTTTTGTGAGAATATTTTCCTTTATAGTTTTTTTAAATACATAATCTGCCGCTTTTTTAATTTTTGCTTTGTCAAAAGGATTCTCTTTTTCAAGTTCACTTACTTTTTCAACAATCGCATTAAGATCTGCGCCAACTTCTTTGTCTACACTACTTTCAATAAGGGCATGTATATCTTCCTTAAAAGATTTTTCAATAAGAGAAACTATTTTCTCAAAATCTTCATCCTTTAAGACTTTCTCTTTTTTACTTCCTATTTCTTTTACCCACTCATTTATAATATTTATTATTTTCTCATTCCATTCTTTTGCTTTAAGTATTGCTTCCAGAACAAGCTCTTCTTTTACCTGTTTTGCTCCGGCTTCCATCATTAAAACTTTATTATTCTTTGAGGTAACAACCAATTCTAGATCAAGGGCATCAACCTCACTGCTGTCAGGATTTACAATAAATTCGTGCTGTCCGTTTCCTTCACCTATCATACCTATTCTTATTGCCCCAATAGGTCCATTCCAAGGTATTCTTGAAATAGCAAGCGCTGCAGATGTTGCGATCAAAGAAAGAATATCCGGATCGTTTTCTCCATCCACTGATAGAATAGTTACAACCACCTGAACTTCTTTTTTAAATTCTTTAGGGAAAAAGGGCCTTATGGATCTGTCAATTAATCTTGCTTTAAGTATTGCTTCATCGGTTGGCCTTCCTTCTCTTTTAACCCAACGGCTACCCTTAATTCTTCCGCCTGCATAAAGTCTTTCAACGTATTCAACTGTCAAAGGAAAATAGTCAAGATTGGGATTTTCCTGACCCATAACAACGGTTACAAGAACCATTGTATCTCCTATCCTTGCCATAACACTACTGGTTGCCTGCTCAGCAAGAACTCCGGTCTCCAATGAAACTGTTTTACCTGATAAATCAAAAGTCTTCGAGGAATATTTCATTATGCAAGCCCTATCTTCTTTCCAATAAAGTCGGATCTTTTCTTATCCATTTTAACAAGAAAATTAAAGAGCCTCCTTCTTTTTGATAACATATTTAAAAGCCCACGTCTGCTATGAAAATCCTTTGCGTGAATTTTCAAATGGTCAGTAAGCTTTTGTATCTTATGTGTTAATAAAGCAATCTGCACTTCAGGGCTTCCTGTATCGCCTTGAACTACTGAAAAGTCTTTAATTATTTTCTTTTTTTCGTCTGATGTTAATGGCATGTCTGTAATTTTACCAAAAAAAGGGTTTATATTTCAATGGGGAAGATATTCATACCCTGATTCCCTGATTTTTATTCATCCTGTTTTTTTGATGAACTTCTGAAAACTTTAGGAGTAAACCAATCTTCAGGTACCTCATCAGTACTTTCATTATTTGCAGGCTGTTGGTTATTATTTTGTGCTACGGGTACAGAAAGATTTTCACGTTGTTCACCAAGATCTCTCAAGAAGTCTTTCTTTGCCGTCTGTCTTCTCCCTGACAAAATTCTTTTTGCGCCGTTTCTCAAAAGATAAGAAACTGCTTCAAAAGCATAAGGACTTGTGTTATAAGAACTGAAATTTTCTGTTGCCGCTGTTATCCCATCCAAAAGATTTTGTGAAATATCTATATTCATGGGTATTGATAAATCATGTATTATTTTAGTAACCATTTCTGATATAGAAGAATAACCTGCACCAACAAAAGCAATATCACCGTAACCGCTGTTTTCCGGACTGTTATCTATATTAACCAGCTTAACATTTGAAGAAAAATCAAAAAAGTTTGTAAGTTTTTCTACGGAAGAAACGCCTATGGTTATAATAAGCGAAGGAAGAGATCCTTTTTTTAAATATTTAATGTCTTTTTCGGAAAAAGAAATATTCTGGTCTCCAGCAAATAAGTTTATATTAAGTTTTTCGTTCTCAATTTTATAGGAAACTTTTTCTATTTCACCCTCAGCATAAGGCAAAGAAATCGTGAAAGTCTTGACAGCCCCTGAAAAATCTTTTCTGATTCTATCTATCCCAACTAAATTGGAAAATTCAACTATCGGCTCACTTTTTGAGGCAACTTGAACATTCTTACCGGCTTCTGACAGGGCTAAATACAAAGCAAGACCTGAAGCCACTTTATCAAGATTATGAGGATCACCCACAATTATCCCAATATCGGAATTTTCGCCGATCAAACCACTTAATAAGTCTCTATTTTGTGAAAAAACTGATTCGTTCATAGCCACAATCCTAAAGGAATTACTTATAGGATGATATCACATCTCCTATTAAAAAGTCAATAAAAGGAGCTATCATCGCGCCGCATTCAATATTCCGGCCTGCTTCTTTAACCTCCTGTTTGCCTCTTCTTAAAGAAACAAGCTTGGATCTGCCAATTTCCTTCTTTCCTCTGGTAACCTTAACTTTATCGCTTAAAGCCAGCCTCCCCTCAATCACTCTCAACCCCAAGATTTTCCCTTCCTGGCTGTCAAACGAGGCTAAAATATTTGCCTTACCTAAAATCTCTTCCTGTTCTCCTCTTAGGAGCGCCTCAACAGCTTCCTTAACCTCATCCAGAAGCTCATAAATAATGCTGTATATTTTATAAAATATGTGTTCGCTTTCGGCAAGGCTTTTTGCTTCGCGGGTTATTTCATTGTTAAATCCCACTATAATTGCGCCAAAATCCTTGGCAAGCAGAACATCCGATATGCTGACATCTCCCTGTCCTTCAAATACAACTTCAACTCTTTTCTCAGGCAGGCTGTTTTTAATAGCCTCAACTTCTCCTTTAGTCTGGGTTTTGAGAACTATCCTTAATGTGCTCTCATCGTCCTTAAAAAGTAATTTTACAAGATCAGCAGTTGACTGCTGCACCGGAAGAATAGCATTTGAAACTTTAGGCATTATTTCTTTTTGCTGTGTATTATAAAGAACACTCCCCGTAGGAAGAATATCTCTTATACCCAAAATTTCAACTGCTTTACCGGGAGTAGCAACAGGAATATTCTTACCAAAAGCATCAATAAGCGCGCGAACCTTGCCGACTTCTTTGTTTTCCAGTGAGAAAACCTTGTCTGCTGTTTGGATTTTTCCGTTTTTTACAATAACCGTTGCAACCGCGCCTTTTTTTCTATCAAGTTTTGACTCAATCACAAGACCAAGAAAATCAGCATTTTCATCCTTTTTTACTTGATTTATATCGTAAACAAGAACAATCAAATCTAAAAGATCTTTTATCTTCTCACCGGTTTTTGACGAAACTCCAATATAGGGCACATCCCCGCCTAATCCTTCAAGAAGGACTCCTTCTTTATTGATTTGCTGCTTCACTTTCTCAATATTTATATTTGGAAGATCAACTTTTGTAATGACCACTATGAATGGAACTTTTGCTTCCGTTACTTTTTTAATTGATTCCTTAGTTTGAGGCATTACCCCATCATCAGATGCTACCAAAAGAAGCACAAGGTCAGAAACCAATACTCCTCTTGCTCTCATATTGTCAAATGCTTCATGTCCCGGAGTATCAATAAAAGTTATTTTACGCGTTTTGCCCTCATGTTCTATTTCCACTTCTGAGGCGCCTATTTTTTGGGTAATACCGCCTTTTTCGCGGGAGGCAATATTGGTTTTTCGAATAGCATCAAGAAGTGAGGTTTTGCCATGATCTACATGTCCAAGCACAGAAACAACCGGAGGGAAAACATTGTCTTTATTTTGCAACTTAATATTTTTAATATTAACGCTATTTTTTTGCATAAATCATAATTTAGATTGGCAAGAAAAAATCTCATACTTTTATTTTTTCTTTTCTCGCTTACTTTTTTTCTCTTCTTTCTCATGCTTTTCCTTGAAATGCTTTTCCAATTCTTCCTGGCTTTCAAACTTCATACTGCACAAAGAACAGGTGTAGCTGATAACGGCCTCTTCTATTCCTTCAACTTCAATGTTGTAGCCGGCAAGTTTTGAGGCAAGACGCACATTCTGTCCTTCTCTACCAATAATAAGCGGTAATTCTTCTTTTGGGGCAGTAACTTTAGCTATTTTTTCTTCCTCATTTACTGAAACTTTAAGGTCTTTTGCTGGTGAGAGGGCATTGGCTATAAACTTTGCCGGATCGCTGCTGTACTGGATCACATCTATTTTTTCAAGTCCGTCAAGAGCTTCAATAACGGCCTGAATTCTCACTCCCTTTTGTCCCACGCAGCTTCCCACAGGATCAACTCCCGACTGTTCCGAATAAACAGCAATTTTTGCCCTGCTTCCCGGCTCTCTGACTACTTTTTTAACAACCACGCTTCTGGCAGCAACCTCAGGAACCTCTTTTTTAAGAAGCCCCTCTAAAAGCCCGGAATGAGTTCGTGAGACAATAATTTCTCTGTCTTTTTTTTCTTCATTAATTTCAACTATATAAACCGGTATTTTTTTGTTAAGAAAATATGATTCGCTTGGTATTTTTTGAGAGGAAGGCATAATAGCTTCAGCTTTGCCAATATCCATGATTATATTGGGTCCGGCAAATCTTAGAATCATCCCGTTTACCACATTGCCTACTATTTTTGAATATTCCTCAAAAATAGCATCCTTTTCCTTCTCTCGAATTTTCTGAAGTAAAACCTGTTTGGCAGTTTGGGCGGCAATTCTCCCAAAACCTGGAGGAGTTACATCCTCTTCTTTATGCAGAATTTTAGTTTCACCCGTATTTTTGTCCAAATCCACGCTGTATTCTTCAATTTCAATACCCGGATGGTCTTTTCTGTAGGCGGCAAGTATTGCGCCCTTGATTGTGTCAATAACAATAGAGGGATCTACCCCCCGTTCAGAGGCTATTTGATTTAATGCTAAAGAAAATTCGCTTCTTTGAACTACTGGCATATACTATCAAAAAATATGGTGGGTAAAATCTTCTTCCCACCACAACAATTACTAACCAAAACTGAATTCATTTTAACAGATACTCATTTTGTAGTCAAGAAATTACCTCTTAAAAGATCAAAGACTTTTTTTTAAAAATAATTTTGAGAATTTCGAAATTACCAATTCACTATATTGCACCTTCGGGGCGCAGATAAAATAAAATCTGCGGACAAAACACATTGGATATCAGGAGTATATCAAACTGCTTTTTATACTACGGCAATTTGGCCTTTTTCATCAACAGTAAGAAGTTTCTTGTCTCCTTTTTTTATTTGATTTTGCAGAATCATTTTAGACACGTAATTTTCTACGTTGCTTTCTATAAAGCGCCTTACGTTTCTTGCTCCGAATTCCGCGTCAAACGCCTCTTTTGAAATTTTATCTATTATTTTTCCATCGTATTTTATATAAATACTTTTTTCTTCCGTCTGCTTTAACACTTTGGCAAGTTCCAGCTCCGCGATGCTTTTTATTTCTGCGCTTCCAAGAGGTTTAAAAATAATGATATCATCAAATCTGTTCAAAAGTTCAGGCCTGAACAGACCGTTTTTCTGCAGATAATCAAGAAGCGTTTTTTTCATTGAGGTTATGTCCATGCCTTTTTGCAGCATCTCACGGATTTGCTCCGTTCCGGCATTGGAGGTAGCAATTATTATGGTGTTGGTAAAAGGAATCGTTCTGCCCAGATTATCCGTAAGTCTTCCATCATCAAAAACCTGCAAAAATACGTTCAGTATTTGCGGATTTGCCTTCTCAAACTCATCCAAAAGCAGAAGGGAGAAAGGATGCTCTTTAATATTTTCCATAAATTCTGAAGGGGAATAATCTTCTCCGGGCAGTGAACCCAAAAGTCTTTTTATAGATTCCTGTGTTTGGTATTCTGACATATCAAGCCTGATCATCCTGTTTTCGTCTTTGAAATAAACCTGAGCAAGTGCTTTTGCGGTTTCTGTTTTCCCCACACCCGTTGGCCCAAGAAACAGAAATACAGAGATTGGTCTTTTCCTATTCGCAAATCCGCTCCGCAGCCTTCTTATGGCATTTGATACCGCATCAACTGCCTGTTGCTGGTCAATTATTCTCTTGTGAATTTCCTGTTCAAGATTAAGAAGTATATTTTTTTCTTTCTCTGTGGGAGCTGAAAGAACTATTTGTGTTTTTTCCTCAATTTTTTTAATCACATCATCTCTATCCACTATTTTTTTATTTTTTACCCTTGCATCCGAGGCAACTTCTTCCAGTAAATCAACAGCTTTTCCGGGAAGATAGCGCCCGATTAAATAAGAAGAAGAAAGAGATACTGTTGCCTTTATTGCTCCATATGTAAAATCAACCCCATGCGTGGATTCTTTCTCCCAAACTTTTTCAAAAAGCATGAAAAGCGCGTCTTTCTCACTTGGTTCTTCAAGTCTTATAATTTCAAAAAGGACGCTGATATCACTTCTATTCTCAAGATATCTTTTATAAGAAGCAGAAGAAGATGTACCGATTATTTGGATTTTTCCGCTCTTTAAATACTCAAAAATTGCGCCAGATACGTCAAAACCAAACCCCCCTTGTCCAAATACATTTTCAATGTTCTGTATAAAAACAATCGTGTTACCGGAATGATAAACATCTTCAAAAAAACTGACCAGCCGCTCTTCAAGCTCACCCTGGTTTTGTGCTCCCGACAGCAGTCTGTCAATATAAAGCTCAAAAACACGCCTATAGGCAACTCTTCCCGGGGTGTGACCTATATGACTTTGATAGGCAAAATATTGCGCCAGGGACATTTTTCCCGTACCCGGCTCACCAATCAAAATAACGCTGTTTTCCTGATCTTTAGAAAGCGCTGAAATCAATTTTTCATACTCCTTGGTTCTTCCAACAACGCTTGGAGCAAATCTATAAGATAAAACCTTCATGGACATATCTGAAGTATATTTTTTGGTTTCTACATTCCAACCAAATATAAAAAAATCAAAAACGCCGGAACCGTCATAAACTAAGTTTTCAAAACCGCTTTTTTCAGTCCAATATTTGTTTCGCGCCCAGTAGAGCAAATTTATCGCGTCTTCTGTTCTAAGATCATTTTTTTCAAGGAGCTTTGCCTTATCCTCCGTTAAAATAATATAGGCAATCAATAAATCAATTTCTAGGATATAATCGCCTTTTATGCTCTTTACAATTTCCAAAGCTTTATTCAATACGTCAGTTTTTGAAATATCACTTTTGAATAGAGTAAATGATGAATCCACTTTATAGGCTATGAATTGAGCTTCCGGATTCAACATAAAGCTTGAAATCAAATCATATCCATTTATTGCACATACATAATGATATAAAGCTGAAAAAAGAAGCGCATCTTGCGGATCAGTTGCATCCTCTACTCTGGAACGGGGCCGCATCTTAAAAACTTTATAATGGAGAAATACTTCATTAACCAAAAACAGGAAGAAAAAAGAAACGACGGTTTTTAAAACAATAACGTTGTTTAAATTTTGCAGTATCAACAAAGCAAAGACAAGATAAAGTAGAAACCTTATCCAAAAGATCACTTTTTGATTGAAAAAAGAGTATGTTTCGAACAAATATCTGTATCTATTCATATTACACAAGAAATAAATAATAAACTAATATTGCCGGCGAGGCTAGAAATCCGAATAGAAAAATTATTTCAAAAAAGCTAACCAGTAGAATGATAAAAAGGCTTATAAGTATCAAAAAAGACTTGACAATCATGCCAAAAGCTATTGAAAAACCTATTAGTCCTTCCCTATATTCATTTTTTACGGGCCTGAAAAAAGTCAAAACAAGAAGTTTTAATGAAAACATATTCAGAAGATAAAAATATAAAGATCTGTAAAATTTTAAGATTCCAAACGGAGCTTCAACATACCAAAAGTGTACTACAAGAAGCGGATATAAAAAGGCAGTCATATTTTAATTTTATACCTCTCCGCAATCAAATTGCAATTACACAAAACAAGAGACATAGGAAACAATATATATTAATACTTAATCGGTAAAGCCTGGATCATTTTGTGTAATAACATTAGCTGGGCCTTTATTAATAATTAAATTGTGAATTGACAGAATATTTGGATTAGATGAAAGAGTTAATGCTTTCCGTATAGCTTCCAATGCTTCAACTTGATTGTGTACTTTATATTCTGCTATCGCAAGCATTAACCAGAAATCCGCGTTATTTGGGTAAATAGGTAAAATTTTATCCTTCAATATCGGGATTGCGAATTTTGGATCGTCGTGATAAGTATAAAGATTAGCAAGGTTTATATAGATGTAGGATGAATTTGAATTTTGTCCCAATTTCAGCGCCTCATAATATATCTCTTTTGCTTTTTTATAATCTCCCTTAAGCTGATATATTGTTCCTAGATTGTTAATATTTACAGAAACAGGATTAAGCTCTATAGATTTAGTCATGTGTGTGATTGCCAAATCATATTGCTTATCGTGTAAAAAATAGACTGCTAACAAATCTTCTTTACTATAGTCATCTGAAACAGCTATATCATGCATAAGAAGAGTTCTCTGATCAGTCCAGTTAGTGTTTCTTATTATTGTTCGTAATGACAATGAGGCAATAAGAAATAGACAAACCATAAATCCCCCAACGACTGCGGGTCTTGATAAATTAGATCTCTTTGTCAGTATATTTTTTAATGATGTAAACCCGACTGCTCCAATACCCAACAGGCCAACAATAGGAAAATAAAACCAACGGTCTGCAACCGTCATATCAAGAGGAAGTATCTGCGAATGAAATAAAATACCGCTCACCAACCAGAGCAAGAAAAAAAGGTACGTTTTAAATTCTTCCCTCTTTTTTTTATAAAGATATATGCCTAAAAATCCAACAAGGATAAAAAAAAGAAGATCAATGAATAAAGGATAATAAAAATGAGAAAGATCAATAGCATCAACAACCCAATTTTGTAAAATTGCAAGATGTAAAGGAAAGATAAAAGTCTTGAGGTAATAGAAGATAATTGCAGGTATATTGATTAAACGTTCTCCAAACGTAAGTCTGTGCATGGGTATTATGTCAAACTTCCCAAAATAAACTTCACCTATCACAAATCGTATAAAAAAGTATACAAGCACAGTTACCAATCCACCCAACAAGAAAAAACGAATATTTTTCTTTTTAAAAATTATTCTGTAACACATAACTATAAAAAGAAATAAGAATCCTGTTTCTTTTGTTAAGAAAGAGAAAAGAAGCAGTAAACATATATTAACCAATCTACTGCGTGAAATTTCATTACTTAAACTGAGAAATAACGCTAATGTCCCGAAAAGAAAGAATAATAGGTTGCCGACTGAAGAGATGTAGGAAACAGATTCTACCTGTATCGGATGTACAAGGAAAACAAGAGAAAGGAATAGAGAAAGCGTACTGCTGAAAAACTTTTTTAAAAGAAAAAAAAGTAAAATGGCGATACCAATATGTAATATTAATTGGATAATATGATAGAAAAACGTAATTTCACCAAAAATTGAATATAACGCCGTAAAATAAAAAGCGGGGATAGGACGATATTGTCCTGTTCCATTAAATAAACTTTGCCCGATAATGAAATTAAAATCCCAATTATGTATTTGTGTATTTTGTTGAATATATTTAATGTCGTCATAGACAAAATTATTAAAAAGACAATTAAAAAATACAATGATACCGATTATAACAATAATATAGAGTGCTTTAGATGTTGTCATATGAGCAATAATTTCTTAACAATAGTAGTACCGTTTTTAGATATGTTGCATTTTAATTCTAACTATAAAAGATCATTGTATCAAATAGAATAACAACTATAGTTTTTATTGATGATACCAGACTATTAATATAATGTAACTGCTGTTCGATTACTCTGATGACACATGCTCAATTATCCTGAGATCAAAGGCTTTGAAGCTGTACTTTCAAAAAATATTTTTTTGTGTATATAATGAATTAAATAGATATTTGACAAACTTGAAGATATTCCGTCTTCTGTTGTAATATGAAATTAATATGAAAAATGATTTATCGTTTTTTAAAGACTTATACATACAAACCGCAAATGAGTATTTAGCAAATCTGCAAAACGGAATCAGGCAGTTACCTTCAAATCCTAAGAATAACGAATTAATCAACCAGATATACATTGATGTACATTCATTAAAAAGCCAAAGCATTGCAATGGGATACAAAAACACGGGTGTTCTTTCAGGCGTAATTGAACATATATTTAAAACTGTTAAAGATGGAAAAATTCAAGTCTCAGATAAATTAATTACACTAATTTTAAATTCCGTAGAAAAATTGAAAAGTTCGGTAAACAAAATTCAAACAGACAACAGAGAGATAGATTTATCGGAACAAATTGAAAGACTAAAAAGGGAACTGGAATTAAAAATAAATTTTTAAAACTATGAAAATATTAGTAGTGGAAGATGACCATTTTTTCCAGAAATTCTATTCTTTAAAATTAAAAGAGGCTGGTTTTGAAGTTGATTTGGCCGGAGACGGCGTAGAAGCGCTTGAAAAACTGACACAATATAAACCCGACCTTATTTTGCTTGATATTATTATGCCCAAAAAGGACGGATTTGAGGTACTTGAAGCTCTGAAGGGAGATCCTGCATTAAAAAATATACCTGTTTTGGTTTTTTCAACATTAGGTCAGGACTCCGATGTTGAAAGAGCAAAAAACCTGGGGGCTCGGGATTTTGTAAATAAAAGTTTTTTTGATTTTGACAACTTGGTAGTCAAAGTTAAAAGCTTACTTAGTAAATAATTTATTTATGTTAATTTCTGAAGAACAGCTTAAGGCGCTTGTTTTAAAAACGAGTCTCATTGATGAAAAAAGACTGCAAGAGTTATCTGATTTTGCCAAAAACTCTGACGCTACACTTGTTGATACATTGGTTGAAAAAGATATTATTTCCGATGAAAATCTGGGAATAATGATTTCGGATTTTCTGAAAATGCCTTTTGTCTCACTTTCTAAAATATCTATTCCGGAAGAAGTATTCCATATTGTTCCCGAAAGAATAGCCAGAAAACAAAAAATTATAGCCTTTGCCCGAGACCAAAATGGAATTAAAGTAGCAATGAATAATCCTCTCAATAAAGAAATTCAGG
Organism: Candidatus Levybacteria bacterium RIFCSPHIGHO2_01_FULL_36_15; assembly: GCA_001782015.1. Lineage (GTDB taxonomy): Bacteria > Patescibacteriota > Microgenomatia > Levybacterales > GWA1-39-11 > 2-01-FULL-36-15. Next base: position 12,763 of record MFNJ01000060.1, on the reverse strand, counting down.
ATATGATAACCAAAAAAACAGGCAGTAAGGTCATTCCATATTTCTCAACAGAAAGGGATATCAGCAATACTTTTCATATATATAAAAAGGAGTTGCAAAAAAACTTTGATAAACTGCTACAGGAAGAAATCGGAAAAACTGAACATATTGCAACCAACGCCCCAATAGCAAAAATAGTGGATATGATAATAGATTATGCGTATCAGGACAGGGCCTCAGATATACACATAGAGCCTGAAGAAAAAGATTCACTTATACGCTTCAGGATTGACGGAATTCTGCATGATGTTTTATTTTTACCCAAATCCCTGCATGACCAGATTGTCACAAGAATTAAAGTTTTATCCAGGCTCAGAACTGATGAACATTTAAGTCCGCAGGATGGAAAAATGCGCATAAAACTTGACGAAGAAGATTTAGATATCAGAGTGTCAATTATTCCAATCACGGAGGGTGAAAAGGTAGTTTTAAGGCTTTTATCTTCAAAATCCCGTCATTTTTCACTTCTTGATTTGGGTATGAATGAAACCGACTTAAAAAAAATAACCAGTGCTTTCTCTAAATCTTTTGGAATGATTTTATCAACCGGACCAACCGGATCAGGCAAAACTACATCTATATATGCCATACTTAAAATCTTAAATACAAGAGAAAAAAATATTACAACAATTGAAGATCCGGTTGAGTACAGAATTAAAGGAGTCAATCAAATCCAGGTTAATCCAAAAACAAATCTTACCTTTGCCAACGGCCTACGATCTATCTTAAGACAGGATCCCAACATTGTTTTTGTGGGAGAAATAAGAGACAACGAAACCGCAGGAATTGCCGTAAACGCAGCATTAACAGGCCATCTGGTTCTATCAACCTTGCACACAAATGATTCGGCAACTACCCTGCCACGCTTAACAGATATGAATGTTGAACCATTTCTTGTGGCTTCAACCGTAAACGTTATTGTAGGACAAAGACTCGTCAGAAAAATATGCGACATGTGTAAATCATCAATAGAAATCGATCAATCCGAACTTTTAAAAAATCTTCCAGCTGATGTAGTTAAAAAAAATTTTGGCAACAGAAAAGATATAAGGGTTTACCAGGGAAAGGGGTGTAAAATATGCCATTTTACAGGCTATTCAGGCAGAATAGGTGTTTTTGAGATACTTGAAGTAAGCAAAGAAATTAAAAAATTAATTACGGAAAAAAATGATTCTGATGTTATTTTAGAGCAGGCTATTCACGAAGGAATGACTACAATGCTTGATGACGGACTGCAAAAAGTGATTAAAGGAATGACTACAATTGAAGAGGTTCTTCGCGTCACTAAAATAGAATCATTGTGACCTGGCACATTAAGGATCGTAATAAATAATATTGATCATGAGAACGGAAACAACTAACATTTCCAACAGTGAAAAACTTGGTTTGGTAAGCAATCTCTCCACTATGCTTGCCGCAGGAATTCCTATTCTTGAAACAGTTGATTCGCTTCTTGAAGATTCAAAAGGAAACCAAAAAAAAGTACTGGAAACATTAAGGGAAGATCTTATGCAGGGAAAACATGTTTATGCTTCTTTCGCAAGATTTCCGCTGGTATTTGATAAAGTAACGGTAAATTTAATTAAGGCCTCAGAAGAAGCAGGGAAGCTTGATACCTCCCTTAAAGATCTGAGAGATAACATAAAACGGGAAATGGAATTTATGGACAAAATAAAGTCCGCTTTAATTTATCCCATACTTATAATGATTGTGTTTGCGGCGGTGTTTTTAATGATACTTGTTGTGGTTATTCCCAAAATATCCACAGTTTTTTCCCGGCTGAAGGTTGATTTGCCTCTGCCTACAAAAGTTTTAATATTTACTTCAAATATTCTTTTGACTTATACTCTGCCCGTCATAGTAGGCACAATAGTGGTGTTTGCTTTAATAGTACTATTATATAAGAGACAAAAAAGAGCTTTTTTGCATCTTACGTTTTCCCTTCCTCTTATTTCGCAACTTGTGAAAGAAATAGACTTAACACGTTTTTCAAGAAGCCTTTATTTATTGTTAAGTTCTGGAGTAACCATAAATAACGCATTGGAACTTGCTCAGGAAGTAGTATTGAAAAAAGAAGTGGCAAAAGCTATTGCCCATTCAAGAGAAGGCATACTTGCCGGGAAAAAATTATCAGAAGGATTTAAAGATTCAAAAAAAGTTATACCGGGTATAATGATAAAAATTATTGAGGCGGGAGAAAAAACCGGAACATTGGACAAGTCAATGCAGGACGTATCGGAATTTCTGGATTACCAGGTCTCAGGAACCCTAAAAACACTGACTGCGGTTCTAGAACCGGTAATGCTGGTAATCGTTGGAGGACTTGTTGGCGCAATGATGCTTGCGATAATAGCCCCAATCTACAGCATGATAGGCCAGGTTGGCACAAGATGATGTATGGTAAAAAATACTCAAAAAGGATTTACTCTTGTAGAGCTCATCATCATAATGGGTATTTTTTCATTTCTTCTGGGATTTATAACAATTAATTTAATCAATGCCCGCAAACAAGCATCAATCAACGCCACAATTACAACCTTAACCTCTGACGTAAAACAACAACAAGTGAAATCAATGTTGGGAGATAACAGTGGAACGGTTTCCAATAACGGCTATGGAATATATTTTGAACCAAACCAGTATACTCTTTTTAAAGGTAGTTCTCATTCTCCTTCCGATAATTTAAATCTTGTTATTGAACTAGATGGATTGGAATTCAGCAATGTTTCATTTTCTGGATCGAAAATAGTTTTCTTACCCGGCAGCGGTGAAGTTGAGGGATTCATAGATGGATCAAATACTATAACCATTAGAAACATTCAAAGCAATGAAGAGAAAATAATAACCATTAATAGATATGGGGTAGTAACAGGTGTAAATTAAAAATTCAAAATTATAAATGAAAATAATAAAATTACTCAAAAATATTCAAATTTTTAGCTCTAAATCTGGGCAGACATTAATTGAGCTTTTACTAGTGATGGGAATAAGCGCTATCTTTCTGCCGGCACTAATTGTAGGAATTATTTCCTCACGTGAAGGAAAAGTACAACAGACTCAAAGAATTAAAGCATTAGGATATGTTAAAGAAGCTGAAGAAGCAACACGAAGTGTCAGAGAGCAAGGATGGTCAACATTTGCTGAAAACGGAACATACTATCCCGTGATAAATGGATCCGCGTGGGAACTTACATTAGGAACAGAAACCATTAATGAGCCTACCGGCAGTGAATTCACCCGCCAAGTTGTTATTAGTGATGTTTACAGAAATACATTATCAGGACCCATTGTACCTCAGGATAATCCTGGAGCAGTAATAGATCCCTCAACAAAAAAAGTCGAAATAACAGTATCATGGATACAACCCATTCCTGCATCTATCGTATCAACTATATATCTTACTCGTCACCTTGAAAACGCCGCTTACACTGAAACAACTCAGGCACACTTTAATGCCGGTACAAAAACAGGAGTAACAGTCAAAGCAACCAGTCTTCCACTAATAGATGATGATGGTGAAGTAATCTTAGGCTCAGGAGGCAATAGTGACTGGTGTTCACCTACAGTTGATTCAAACACGTTGGATTTACCAAAAAATGGCGTAGCTCTCTCAGTTTCTGCTATACCCGGTATTGCTTTTGTGGGAACAGGAGAAAATGCATCAGGAGTCTCTTTTGCAAAAGTAAATGTAAACAGTGCCAACCCTCCTGTACCCACACTAGGATATACATTTGACGGATATAAAACAAACGGAGTATTTGGTAATAGCAATTATGGATATTTAGCAACAGACAATAACGGAAAAGAAGTAGTAATTATTGATTTGAATAATGTAATAGACAATAAATACCAAGAGGCTGGATATTTCAATGCACCCGGGAATGGGTCTGGCAATAGCGTTTACATAGTCGGAAGTACCGGGTATATGATAACTGACGGCAAGTTATATAATTTTAATATGTCCAATATGGCAACATGCGGCTCAAGTGGTTGTCCAATAATTGATTCTGATGGAGTTGCGCTCAGCGGAACAGGCAAAAAAGTTGTTGTTGTAGGTAGCTACGCATATGTTGCCATTGAAGGATCTACATATAAAATGGATATCATTGATATGAGTAATCAAGCAAATTTAGTAAGAGTCGGACGTATAAGCATAGACTCACAAGATGCAAAAGATATCTATGTAAGCACAGCAGATCCGAGTAACGTTAACAGAGCCTATTTAGTAACAGGACAATCTTCTACGCAAAATGAATTTTTTATTATAGATATATCATCAAAAACAAGCCCCTCTCTTGTTGGATCACTTAACACAAGTCCAATGAATCCGCAAGGCATAACTGTCGTTCCGGGCAACCATGCGATAATTGTAGGATCAGGTGGCGAACAATATAAAGTGCTTGATATATCTAATGAATCAAATCCAAGCCGATGCGGTGGAGTAACTCTTCCTGGTGGAGTTGCGATCAATGGCATTTCATCAATTCTTGACGCAAACAATAATGCTTACTCCTATATTGTGATAGCCCAAGATCCAGAGTTTCGCATCATAGAAGGAGGACCAGGAGGAGGTTATGCAATGTCCGGCAACTTTGAGTCACAAACATTTAATCCCGGATATTCAACAGCAAATAATAGACTTTCAGCCACATTCTCTATTCCTCCATCTACCGGTATTGCATTTCAAGTAAGCTTGGCAGATCTTATTGGAGGTAATTGCCCTAGTTCTGGAAGCTATACATTTGTTGGCCCTGACGGCACGTCAGGAACTTACTTTACTTTTAACTCGGGAGAGTCAATAACTTTTCCATTTGCAACATTTAATAATTATAAAAATCCGGGCCAATGCATGAGATATAAAGCATATCTTTCAACAACGAATCCAAACAATACACCCGTTCTTAATGATGTTACTATTAATTATTCACCATGATAAGAAACATTTTAAATTTTAAATTTCTAAAAAATGGAGAATGTAAATCGGGATTTACTCTTGTTGAGCTCATTGTCTATATGGGAATTTTATCTATTCTGCTTTTAGTACTCTCTGAAATTTTTGTAACAATTCTTGATACCCAAATGGAATCAGAAGCAACATCTAGCGTAGAACAAGATGGGAAATATATTCTTACACGAGTTATATATGATATAAATAGAGCCGAACAAGTAGTGGTTCCTTCCAATTTGGGCGATCAAAGCAACAACCTGAATATTATAATAGATGGGGTGAACAATATATATAATAACTTAAATAACGGAAATCTTCAGATTACTAACAATAATGGAACAGATAATCTTAACAGTCTTTATACAATTGTTTCAGATTTACAGTTCCAAAAAATAGGAAATGCAGGAGGAGACGATACAGTAAAAATAAATTTTACATTGACGAGTAAAACTATAAGAAAATCAGGACCAGAAGTAAGAAATTATCAAACAACAGCAGGATTAAGATTCAAATAAAAATAATGCAAAAATTAAATCCAAAAGAAAAAACTTTTTAATTTTTACTTGTAATTTTGACTTTTAACTTTTGAATTTAATACTGTATATAATTTCTAATATTGGGATTTAATGATAAAAATAAATATAAAATTAAAGATTGTCAAACAAGAAGCTGGTCAGGCCATGATAACTCTTTTGTTTTTCATAGTTATTTCTGTAATCATCACGTCCGCTGCGGTAATTATAATTACTATTAACTCAACAACAGCAAGTAAGGTTGTACAAGGATCTCTTGCACTTTCCATTGCTGAAAGCGGAATGGAAAATGCAGTTTTACGAATACTTCGAAATCCTGACTATACAGGTGAAACACTGTCTATTGGAAACGGGAGTGCCATAATTTCTGTTTCAAGAACTGAGCCCAAAATTGCCATATCTGAAGGAAGACTGGGAAATTTCGTGAGGAAAATTCAAGCGCAAATAGGATATACTGATAATATACTAACCATAGAATCTTGGAAAGAGGTATTTTAAATGACTGGTATTATAAAACAAAAAGGTGTTATTTATTTAAGTAAAGACAAGCTGGATGTTTATATAAATAATTCCCAAAGAATCCTGCGTCTTTTATTTAACAATGATATCGTAAAAGATTTGGAAGTAATTGATAAAGAAAAATTTTATGTGCTTATTAAAGCTTTTATTGAAACAAATAAAATTCCTCCTTCTGAGGCGGTTATCATACTCTCAAGGGATTTAATTTTTGAAAGGGATTTACCAACGCAGGAAACAGAAGGACCGCAAGGATGGGAAGAAATACAAAAATACCTGGATACTGTACCGTTTGAAACCATAGGAATTAAACTTTTAAAACAGGAAAAAACAACTAAAGTAATAGCCACAAACAGAGATTTTTACCGGGTTATAAAAGAAGGTTTCGAGAAACAAGGCTTCACCGTGAACATTATAATTCCCGTATTAGTGCTTGGGACTAACAATAGGCTGGAAACAACAACAAGTCTTGATTTGGAGACAGGAAAATTCATACTCAGAAAACTTGATTCCATAAAAATGAATAGCATGCCTATCAATGAAAATTATACGCAGGAAAAAGAAGAAAATAAAAATAGTCCTATTGAAAATAAAAGACTTTTGGCTATGCTGATAATACTTGGTATATTGATAATAATATTAATATTTATGTATCTGACAAATATATCTCCCCAAAAAAGCCCAAAACAACGCATCAATATTCCATCTCAAACAAGAATTTCAACAACTAAAGCGCCGGCAATACCCCTCAACGAAGAACAAATAAGTACCGGCACACCAGGTGGAATATTGAAAAATGATTTAAACATAAAAATACTAAACGGTTCTACAAGCGCGACGCTTACAGAAAAAGTAAAGCTTCAACTTGGAAAACAAGGATTTAACAACATTGAAATTGAAACTAATACATCAATTAATACCTCAAAAACACTTATAGTTTTTTCAGACAAAATATCAAAAGAAACAAAAGATCAGATAACAAACGCTGTCGTTACAATTTTCCCCAACATATCTGTTCAGGAAAACAACAACTTAAAGCCTGATGTAATTATTACTATCGGGAAAAACTAATAATTTTTTTTATACAACTATAAAACCTATAAGAAAATACCTCTTGACAAAAAATATGATTTTATGGTTAGCTATCAACAGACATGAAAATAACTGCCCAAATTAAAAATAAAAAAGGTTTCACATTAATTGAACTTTTAGTTGTAATCGGAATTTTAGCAATTCTTCTCGCAATCACACTTATAGCTATTAATCCTTCAAGACAATTTTCTCAGGCAAACAACACAAAAAGAAGAAGCGATGTTCTCCAGATACTAAACGCCGTTCATCAATATGCGGCTGACACTTCAGGTAATTTACCAGCAGGTATAACCTCAACAACAGCAACAAATATCGCAGATACCGGAGTAGATATTTGCAGCGATATAATGCCTACATACATATCAGCTCTACCTCAAGACCCAGAATCAAATGCTGGTGCCCCTATTACTAGCTGCGCAACGTATAATTCTGGATATCAAATAAGGCTCGATACCAGCAATAGAGTAATTGTAAGTGCCCCCAATGCTGATCTTGGTACAACTATAGAAGTAACCCGCTAGTTCATATATTGAAATTCCTTAATTACTTGACATAGTGTTTTTTTCTGGTTTAATTATTTAATATGCTTAAAAAGGCTCCTGTTAAATATGTCAAAAACAAATCTTCAAATCAAAATCAAAATAATATTCAAAAAAAGTTCCTTTATTTAATTCCTGCATTATTTTTTTTATCTGTTTCACTGCTCTATTTAAAAAACTTAACACGTGATATTTATGCTGGAGACCTTGGAGATTTGGTAACGGCGGCATATGTTTTTGGTGTACCTCATCCTCCCGGCTATGCTTTATTTACTCTTCTTGGTTCTATTCTATCCCATATTCCATTTCCTCTTCCTATTGTATCCCGAGTCGGGTTAATATCTATCATGTCTTCTATACTGAGTCTTTTTATAATTTATAAATTTTCTTACAGAACAACTAAAAGTCTTGCAATCTCAATTCTTTCCGTGTCAATCCTTGCGTTCTCTTATCCTTTTTGGATGCAAGCTGAAATTCCTGAAGTTTTTGCGTTAAATAATTTTCTGGCAATTATAATATTATATTTTGCCATACTCTTTTATCAGGAAAAAAAATCTAAATATCTCTACCTATTAGCGTTTTTTTCTTCTCTTTCTCTTACCCACCATAATACAATATTGACAATTTTTCCGTCAGTTCTTATTTTAACATTAAAGCATTGGAAATTTATTTTTTTTGAAAGTAAAAAAAGAATAATATTTCTCCTGTTATCTTTTATATTAGGTTTAACACCCTTTCTTTATATCCCTATTGCAGCATCTTATAATCCACCAATAAATTGGGATAATGTTTCAAATTTAAATAGCTTTTTTCACCTTATCCTTCGTAAAGATTATGGAGCGCTTCCAATAACAAGCAGCACACCATTAACTGTCAGAATTATTATTCTCCAAAATTATTTTTCTCACCTATTCTCAGCTTATTCCTTTTTAATTATTATCATATCAATGATAGGCATATTCAAACTATTAAAGAGCGATAAAAGGTTAATGTTCTCATTTATCATTGCTTTTTTTCTCAGTGGACCAACGCTTCTTTTTTATATTGCCCCCATTATTAAAAGTTCTCATGAATGGGGTGTTATAGAAAGAATTTATGTACTCTCGTTTGTTACTTTTATATTTTTTGTGCCTTTCGGATTTCTTTTTATAAAAAATTTTCTCGATTCAAAATTTTCAAAAAAAATATATACCACCATAATAATTTTTTATTTTTTCATTATTCCTATTATGCTTATAATATATAATCTTCCCAAAACTGACTTATCAAAGACAGCAATTGGTAATACTTTCGCGCTTAATATACTTCTTTACCTACCAAAAAATTCTACATTATTTACAGGCGGAGATACTACCACTTTCAACATTTGGTATCAGTATTATGCTCTTGGAATAAGGCCGGATATTTATCTTATAAATCCTCATGGCATAGACTATCTGAAAAATACTCTAAATAAAGAAAAGATTGCTAAAACTAAATCATCAAACAGTATTAAAAGGGCAAACTCTATATTTTCAACTCATCCCATTAAAGTTGAAAAAAAATTAATTCTAGTCCCTAAAGGCCTAGTCTTTGAAATAATACCGGAAAAAGATTTACCCTCAAAAGACAAATATCTAAATGATATAGAAAATATTTTGGGAAGGATTAATATGGTAACCAGAAAAGATTTAACTACTTCAGAAATGAATCTTATAGCTGCTGAAATTCCTTTATTATACTCCAATGCTCTTTTGCGTATAGGAAACTTTATAAATAGTTACTATAATGACCAGAAAATTGCTATGGAATTTTACGAAAAAGCATTATCAATTGATAATGAAAATTCAGAGGTTTATTTTGCGATAGGAATTAACCAATACAAATTATTTAAAGATTGCAGAAAATCAGAAGAAAACATAAAAAAGGCAATTTCTTATTACCCAGTTTGGAAAACATATTATAGTTATTTATATATAATTTACGATAAATGCAATAAAGATCAAAAGACTCTAACCGATTTTAAAGATTATTACAAAAAATATTTTAATAAAGATATAGATTTAGAAAAAGACTTTAGAATTAAAAATCTGGAGTTGCCATCTACATAATTAAATTTTCAACATGTATCTGAAACCATCTTTTATTCCCCTTAAATACTCTCTAAAAGCAAAAAAATTTTCTAATGAAAAGAGATAATAAGGAAATCTAATAAACATCTGTCCCATTATCCCAGAAAATTTAGGAAATCCATTTTTTTCCATAAATAAAAATGGGTTTCTTGCATAATAATAAGCACGAATGGGAGAAAGAGTATTTTTCCCACTGTTTCCAGCAGAAACAGACACCATATGTTTTACTAATGGCTTATTGACCAAGTAGCATTTGTAACCATAGTTTGTCGCTCTTTGGCAAAAATCAACATCTTCCCAATACAGAAAATAATCTTCACTGAAAAATCCAGCTACCTCAAATACTTCACGTTTTATCATCATGCACGCACCAGTAATAAAACCTACTATTCCTTTATCTGGTAAAATATCTATACCTTTGTTCATGCATGAATGGCGCGTGAAGCAAAAATTTTTATTTAAATACCCACCAGCAAACCAAATCCTGTCAGGCCTATCAAAATAAGTAATAACTGATCCGGCTATACCATTGTGAGCATTATTGTTTAGGGACTTCAGTAATTCATTAATTATATTCTTATTTACTATTGTATCGTCATTCAAGATCAATATATAATCACAATTTTCTTTTTTCAGCAGATACTTGATACCGATATTATTTCCTCCTGCATATCCTAAATTTTTTTTGTTTCTAATTAACTTAACACCAGGAAATAAATCGCAAAGCATATGGCAAGTATTATCCTGTGAATTGTTATCTACAACTATTATTGTACAATTTGGATAATTGTTGTTAATCAATGAATCCAAACATACTTTTATGTATTTTTCCGCATTGAATGTAAGGACAACTACCCCTATTTTAGGAAAGTTCATAAATCACCTATCCTACAAATTGCAATATAGTAAAGATAATTAGTGTCTTTAAATGACCTAAGCGGAGATAAACTGAGTTTTTCCCATGGCCTGAAATGCAGGACAAAATGTAGGCGTTCCGGAATTACACCTCTAATCTTTTTAATAAAGGAAGTAAATGAATAGCTGGACGGTCTTTGTCCATAAAATCTTATACTTTCAAATCCTGACAACAATTCTTTATACTCATTCAAATCATACTCTTTAACATGGAACGGATTATCTTCTATAGACATCGTTTTATTCGGAGTTGAAACAATTAAAACTCCCCCAGGTTTAAGTATTCTTTTAATTTCTGTGATGAAACATCTGGGCTTAGTAAGATGTTCTATAGTTTCAAAAGAAGTAACAACATCAATGCTTTTGCTTGATAATCTCGTATTAGATGCATCTGTTAACATGTAATCAACTTTACTATGGCGGTAAAAATTATTTGCATATCTTATTGCTTCTACACTACTATCTATGCCTATTACTTTCTTTGCGCCAAAGTTTGCCATTTCTACACATCCATAACCCACACCACATGCAATATCTGCAACAATTTTCCCTTTAACTATACTACTTACAAATTGATAACGGGCTACATGTTCCTGAAAGAGCCTTTTTGAAAACCATGAGATCCTCTCAGGAATCATTCTTTCTAATTGAAAATTTAATTTAGCTGTTTTGTCGTGAATACTGTTTCCCATATAACATGATCTTTTAGCTTAAACTTATAATCCAGCATACCCAAAAGGCGGCTATATGCTTCTAATAAGATGATTGCAGGAGTCCAGACAAAAAAACGCCAGGAATATTGGAAGTTTTTTAATATAAAAGATAAAATTTTAATACTGTTAAAAGTTGACACTTCATAGCTATATTCACTCTTGGTAGCCAGATGCCCAAAATAAATACGGCGTCTACTCTTGATAAATTCTTTTATTGTTTCCGGTCCTTTGTTGTAAATAATTGCATCTGGAACATATACAGCTTTATACCCTTGTCCGCGAATTAAAGGTTCAATGTTCGCCTCATCAACTGCTGACAAGACAGGTATTTTTTTAAATACTTTTCTAAAAGCTATCATCTCTCCCATTTTAGGATTCTCAAGTGATATATAGTGATGTAGGCTCCAGAGAAAATGGGAAGTAAAACCCATAAATTTTTTAGAATCGTTTATGGGAATAGGACGACAACCAGCTATTCCCACATCTGTATCTTTAAAAGGTTTAAGCAAATTCTCCAAAGTGTGTTTTTCTAATAATAAATCAGCGCTTACTAAAATAACTACGTTTCTTTTTGCAAGAGAAAGGAATAAATTAACAGCTGATGATTTTCCTTTTCTTTCTTTTTCTATAATCAGTTTTATTCTTTTATCTCTCTTGGAAAAACATTCTACTATTTTATTTGTATCATCAGTAGATCCACTTGAAATGATAATTATTTCATATATAGCTTTCTGGAAAGTTTGGGCAAGAAGAGTGTTTAGGAATTTGCCGATATTTTTTTCTTCGTTATACGCCATTATTCCTATTGATACCGAAATTACCATAGTATTTATTATACAAGACATCAACTAACTATGTAAGACATTCAATGTAAGCCACCACTACCGGTATTGACTTTTACATAGTATAATGCTACGATTTATCTCATGGATCCGGCAAAAATTCTTGTTGTAGAAGATGATCCGTTTTTAAGAGAACTTTATCAGGAAACGCTTGTAGCTGAGGGCTATCATGTAGACACGGCTCAAGACGGAGATGAGGGTTTAAATAAGATTAAAAAGGGAGGATGGGATCTGGTCTTGCTTGATATAATCCTGCCAAAACTTGACGGGCTTGAGATAATGAGGAAAATAAAAAATGAACCTCCAGACGCGCCTAATAAAAAAATTATTTTCCTGACAAACCTGGATAAGGATGATGAAATCAAGGAAGCTTTGAAGCTTGGAAACGGATATATTATCAAAAGCCAAATTACCCCGGGAGATCTGATCCGCGAAGTTAAAGTATATCTTGACAAAAATTAATTTTTAATCTTTTCTCCTACGGCTGTACTTCTTTCCAGGTAAAGATATTTTCT
>MFNJ01000059.1:9139-14391 GCA_001782015.1 Candidatus Levybacteria bacterium RIFCSPHIGHO2_01_FULL_36_15 | reverse complement strand
AAACATAAACCTCATTTCGCTGCCATTCTTCGATTAGGTATGACTCAACATTAACGATTACTTGCCAGCGGAGTCAAAATAACGGGTTTTCTGTCCGTTATAAGAATTGAGCGCTCAAAAAGACCAGATATTTTTCCATCAGCTGTTACAATGGTCCAATCGTCCTCTCCTTTGTAAACAACCTCAGCCCCACCCATATTGTATATAATTTCAATAGCAATGGTCATGCCCGGCTTAAGAAGTGGAGTTTCTTCAGTATTGCTGGATAAAAAACCCGGAATATCGGGCTTTTCGTGTAACTCCCTGCCTACTCCATGCCCAACCAGGCTCCTTACCACAGAAAACCCGCTTCCTTCTATAATAGCCTGCATGGAGGCTGATATGTTCCCAACCCTGTTTCCACCCCTGGCCTGATCAATCCCTGCAAAAAGAGCATCCTCTCCTGCCTTCAAAAACCGCTCAATTTCGGCATTTTTTGGGCCTTCAGATGCCAAATAGACGGTTTGAGCCATATCTGTGTGATAACCGCCAAAATAAACGCCACAATCAATTCCTACAACGTCTCCAGGCTTAAAAACTCTACTGCTGGGTATTCCGTGTACCACCGCATCATTTGTAGAGACGCAAAGAGTATGTTTATAGCCCGGAACCAGCTTAAAGCCGGGTTTTGCCCCTTTTGCCGTTATAAGCTCTTCAGCCTGCCGATCAAGTCCAATTTCGGTCATTCCCGGCCTTATGGATTTGACTAATTCTGAAAGTACATCTCCCAGAATTTTCCCGCCTGTTTTCATATTCTCTATTTTTTTATCTTTCATATTTTTTATCTTTTAAACGCTCAAGTAGCAAATTTATCGAATCATGCAATTTGTCAAAGTCATTAGAGTTATTTTCTACTAGATAGTCTGCGATAGCAATTGGACCACCTTTATTAATCTTTTCAATTTCCGATATGTCTCTTGTTCTTGCTTCTGCACAGGAAAACTTTCTCGAAGATCTCTGAACCAGTCTTTCATAACGAATTGGAGGCTCAGCATATACATGAATTAAGAATAGGTTTTTGAATTCTTCTTTTAAAAATTTATACTCTTCCCATGAATAAAGACCGTCAATTGCAATAATGTTATTCATTTGTAATAGTTTTTCAATCTTTGGCTTAGAGCGTACTGCATAAACATCCATACCATGTTTTTCTCTCATTTCCAATCTTATCTTTGCTGTGTTTTCAGGAGTCCAATCCAAGCCCTGACGTTTAAGCTCCTCATCATTCAGATCTCCAAATCTTACAAAAGGAATATTTTTATTTTGAAGATATTCAGCAACTTCGCTTTTGCCCGATCCAGGCATTCCGACAATAGCAAGTATTAATTTATCATTTTGTTTATCAGCCATATAGATTTTTTAAGGAGTTGATAAAATGAGTTTAGACCTCATTTTTTCTCTATCTTCTGTACAATTTCTTCCTGTATTTTTTCTACTGATCTCTCGCCGTTTACTTCTATAAGAATTCCTTTGTATTTATAAAACTTTAAGACAGGTTTTGTATGTTTATGAAACATCCTTATTCTCTTTTTAATTGCTTTTTGCGTATCATCTTCTCTGCTTTCCGTTGCGCATCTTAAAAGAAGCCGCTCAAGCGCACTCTTATCCTTAATTCTTATATAAACAACGTGGTCAATATTTTCTTTATTAAATGCCTCCACCTGAGTTATTGTGCGCGGAAAACCATCAAGAATAAATCCGTTTTTGTAATCCGGCTTCTTGAGATATTCAAAAACGGTATGTATGGCAATTTCATTAGTAACAAGAGCTCCTGAATTTATAACTTCCTTGATATATCTTCCAAATTGTGTTTTTTGCTTAGCAATTTCTCTAAATATATGTCCAGTTGAAAGATAAGGAACCTTGAATCTTTTTGCCAATAAATTTCCCTGCGTTGATTTTCCTGAACCCTGTATTCCAATAAGCACTATTTTCATATTAAAATCCTCAAACTTTGTAAAGTCAAAAATATTTAATTTTTATATTTTATTTTCAATTTTTATTTTACTTAACGAATTTATCGTAGCTTCTTGTTACCATCTGAACCTCAAGAATTTTAATAGTTTCAATAACAACAGATACTACTATCAAAATGCTTGTACCGCCAATAAGAAGTGCTTGTATTCCTGTAAAATTCTTTAAAATACTTGGCAGAACTGCTACTGTGCCCAAGAATAATGCTCCCGCAAGTGTAATTCTTGTTGTTATGTAGTTAAGGTATGAAGCGGTTGGCTTTCCGGGCCTGATTCCAGGAATAAATCCGCCGTGTTTTTGAATTTCCTCAGCAATTTTTTGAGGATTGAATATAATAGCTGTGTAAAAATAAGTAAAACCTACCACAAGTAAAAAATATGCAAGGTTATATAGAAGGCTTTCCGGATTAAAATTAGTCGCAAGAAAAACTCCTAAATCAGATAAAACATTGTTTTTGGATGAGGAAATAAAATTAGCAATCAGTGACGGAAGCAGAACTAAAGAGATTGCAAAAATTATAGGTATAACGCCCGCCTGATTCAGTCTTAAGGGAAGATGTGTAGATTGACCTCCAGAGATTTTGGTGCCTCTTACTCTTTTTGCATAATATATGGGCACTTTTCTTACAGATTCATTTACAAACACTATTGCTCCTGTTACAACAATTGCTAAAACTGCAAATATTCCTAAGTTCATAACCTCTTCTGGAGTTAAAGTCAAAGCTGTCTGTCCAAGAATTCCCGGCAGTCCTCCCACGATTCCGGCAAAGATTAAAAGAGAAATTCCATTCCCTATGCCCTGTTCTGAAATAAGCTCTCCTATCCACATAAGCAATAACGTTCCTGCAGTCATGGTAAGTATAAAAGAAAAAAGGTCAAGGGGACCCAGATTTGCAATTATATTCTGGCTTTTCAACAACGCATACATACCAAAAGCCTGAAAAATTGAAAGTGGTATAGTTATGGTTCTTGTATATTGATTAATTTTCTGTCTCCCGTATTCACCTTCTTTTGATAAAGCTTCAAGTTTCGGATAAACAACAGTTAAAAGCTGTAAAACTATAGAAGCATAGATATAAGGATTAAGTCCCAAAGCCATTATAGAGAAATTAGCCAGAGTCCCGCCTGAGAAAATATCCAGTAGACCCAAAAATTGATTTTGACTGAAAAGTTCCTTCAACTGATTCACGTTTACTCCGGCAACCGGGATATGAGAATAAAATCTAAACACAAAAAAAAGGAACAAAGTTATGAGAATTTTTTTTCTGATATCCTTGTCCTTAAAACTATTCTTAAAAACCCGCAGAAATTCGCTCATAGAGATTTACAATAAACTTACTCTATATAACCTTTCCCCCCGCCTTTTCAATTTTTACCCGTGCGCCTTTGGAAACTGGAAGCTTAACTTCAAGAGAAACAGAAAGTTCACCTTCTCCCAAAATTTTTACCCCGTTTGATTTAGCAATATCTTCATCCAATATTTTATGTTTAATAATGGTATCCAAATCTACAACACTATTTGTAGGAAGGATGTTCAAAAACTTTACGTTGATTGCAATGGGTTTCTTCTTAAAAACCTTATTTTTAGACCTGCCCCGTAAAAACGGGAGTCTTTTAATAAGAGGCAACGCTCCTCCTTCAAAAGAAAGAGCAGCTTTTCCTTTTGCATTTTGCCCTTTAGTTCCGCGTCCGGCCGTTTTACCACGCCCTGATCCGTGCCCCCGGCCTAATCGCCTTTTTCTTCTTTCGGTTGTTTTATGTAATGTATTCAGTTGCATACCTTATTCTTCTCCCAATTTTTTCAAAGCTGCGAAAGTTGCATAGACATTGTTTGCCTTGTTCGATGTACCGAGTATTTTAGATGAAATATTTTTAATACCTGCAAGCTCCACAACGCTTCTTACTGCTCCTCCGGCTATAATTCCGCTACCTGCAGGCGCAGGTTTTAACATAATTTCTGCTGCTCCTTCTTTTACTCTTATGTCTCTGGGAATTGTTCCATTTATAATAGCAACATTAATCATTCTCTTCTTTGCATACGTAACAGCTTTTGCAATTGCGCTTGAAACATCCACAGATTTTCCCGGTCCTACTCCCACTTTGCCATTCCTGTCTCCCACAACAACTAAAGCAGCAAACCTTATTTTGTTTCCGCCCTTAGTCTTTTTGGAAACTCTATTTATTTGCACAACTTTTTCTTCAAATTTTTCAAAATTTGTTGTATCCATATTAAAAATCTAATCCTCCTTCTCGCGCCGAAACAGCAAAAGCTTTTACTCTTCCATGATATTTATAAGCTCCTTTATCAAAAACAACTTCTTTAATATTCTTTTCTATTGCTCTTTTGGCTATAATCCTACCAATTTCTACAGCTTGGCTGGTTTTTGTAATTTTATCATCTTTAATTTCCTTAACATCCGCGCTAACTAAAGTCGCACCCTTTGCATCATCAATTATTTGAGCATAAAAATATTTATTAGATCTGAAAACTGAGAGTCTTGGCCTTTCAGACTTTCTTGTGTTTTCAAGTAATTTCATTCTTGTTCTTTTTTGCCTTGTTATTTTTCTGTCTTTTTTAATTTTAACTCTTTTCATATATTTTTTATATTTAATTTTTAAAATTTAAAATTTTATTTGCCTCCTACTGCTTTAGCAGCCTTCCCAACTTTTCTTCTAATACGCTCTCCCACATATTTTATTCCTTTTGCTTTATACGGATCTGGAATTTTTACTCGTTTTATTATACTCGCAATATTGCCTACAAGCTCTTTATCAATTCCCGAAACAGTGATAATATTTTCATCCACTTTCATACTTATACCATTTGGCGCTTTGATTCTAACCGGAACCGCGAATCCCACATTAAGAACAAGCGTATCTCCTTCTACTTTTGCCCTAAAACCTACACCATTTAACTCAAGCTTTTTTTCAAAACCGCTTGTTACACCAGTTATCATGTTCGCAACAAGAGAACGGACAAGTCCGGAATACATATCAAGCTGGGGGGTTTCATTTTCTTTCCTGACTTTTGCCTTTCCTTCCTCCAATACCACAGATATTCCATAAGGCATTTTTGTTTCCAATGTACCTTTCGGACCAGTGACCACAACCTTTGAATTGTTAACTTGCACGCTTACTCCTTCTTTAACTTCTACCGGTTTTTTACCTATATTTGACATAATTTAAAATAATTGGCAAAGTACCTCACCGCCAACATTCTCCTTTCGCGCTTTCTTTTCT
>MFNJ01000059.1:0-9133 GCA_001782015.1 Candidatus Levybacteria bacterium RIFCSPHIGHO2_01_FULL_36_15 | reverse complement strand
ATTCCTTTACTTGTTGAAATAATAGTTATTCCAAAACCTCTTCTTGTACTTGGAATATGTTTTTTATCAACGTAAACATGAACAGAAGGTTTTGAAACAAGAACTACATTTTTTAGTGAAGATTTACTGTTTTTATATAGCAGTTCAACACGTAAAAATTTCTTTTTACCATCAAGTTTTTCAGAAATTTTTTTAACATAGCCTTCTTCTTCAAGAATTTTACCAATAGAGGCTATCACCCTTGAATAGGACAGGGTTACTTCCTTTTTCCCTGCCATATAGGCATTTTTAAGTCTGATCAAAAAGTCTCCTATAGAATAGTTCATTTTACAATCCTCCTACCAGCTTGCCTTCTTAACTCCAGGCAATTCTCCTTTCAGTGCTCTTTCTCTAAAACAAATCCTGCACATACCGAAATTTCTAAGATATCCCTTAGATCTTCCACAAAGACTACAGATATTCTTCTCTCTTACCTTAAATTTTTGTGGTTTTAAATATTTAACTATATTAGATTTTTTTGCCATATCAGTCGTGTTACTCCAATTCAAAATTGCATTGAGAAAATAATAACTTATAACTTCTAGATTTTAAATTTAATTTTTGCCTTTTCATTTTTAACTTTTAACTTTTTTAAATGGCATTCCCATTGTTTCCATAAGTACTTTTGCCTTTTCATCAGTACGAGCTGATGTTACAATAATAATTTGTAAGCTTCTTATTTTATCTACTTTACCGGGTTCAATTTCCGGAAAAACAGTATGTTCGGCAAAACCGATTGTAAGATTTCCTCTTCCGTCAAACGATTTCGGATTAATCCCGGCAAAGTCTTTAACTCTCGGAAGCACTATTTTAACAAGTTTTTCAAAGAATTCATACATCCTATTTCCTCTTAAAGTCACAACTAAACCAATCTTGTCTCCCTCTCTAAGCTTGAAAGTAGCAACAGAGAGACGTGCTTTAGTAATTTTTGGCTTTTGCCCTGTAATTAAAGCAAGTTCCTCAGCGGCCTTTTCAAGGTTTTTTTTATCTTGAAGAAATTCTTTATTACTTGCATTGATTACAATCTTTTCAAGTTTGGGAACAGCCATTGAGTTTTTTATCCCAAGCTTATCTTGCAACTCTTTTATCTTCTCTTTTTCAAAAATCTTCTTAAAATCTGCCATATTTTATCCTTGTCTTTGTTTGTGTCTAGGATTATCACAAATCACAAACAAAACCCCTTTTCTTTTTATTATCTTACATTTTTTACATCTTTTTTTTATTGATGCTTGTACTTTCATATTTTCTCCTTACATTTCCTGCAAACCCTGTATTTTTCTCTCCCTGCAATTATATATCCTATACGCGATAATTTATTGCATTTGGGACAAATCAAAGCAACACTTGAAGCAAATAATGGTTTTGTAATTTTTATTATTTCAGATTTTTGATTCTGGGCTTTTGCTTTTAAATGCCTCTTGTACTGATTCATTCCCTCAACAAGCACTTTATTTCTTGCAGGAAAAACTTTTTCTATTTTTCCTGTTTTACCCTTATCTTTTCCTTTTATTACTTTTACACTATCTCCTTTTTTTAATTTCATTTTATTTACTCCTTCATATTCTTAAATAACGTTTTTTGCAAGACTTGCTATTTTTGTAAAACCTTTTTCTCTTATCTCCCGCGCCACGGGACCAAAAATTCTTGTACCAATAGGGTTTTTCCCCTCCGCAGTATCAATAATAACCCCCGCGTTCTCAGAAAAACGTACATACGTTCCATCCGGTCTCCTGAATTCTTTCCTGGTTCTTACAATAACAACCTTCACTTTATCTCCCTTCTTAAACTGGGTATTTGGTAATACCTTCTTAACAACACAGCCAACAATATCTCCAATAGAGGCAAATCGTGTTTTAAATCCATTATAAATATGGATTACAATAAGTTCGCCTACTCCACTGTTATCTGCAACATTTAATATTGTTCTTCTTTGTACCATGTTTTTTATATCTTTCCCGTTATCTTAAAATGTTTGTCCCGGCTTAAAGGACGGGTTTCTTCTATCCTTACTTTATCTCCTACTTTTACATTCATATTATTCGTATCCGCTTTGAATTTTTTATTCACTTTTATAAACT
This sequence comes from Candidatus Levybacteria bacterium RIFCSPHIGHO2_01_FULL_36_15, assembly GCA_001782015.1. Taxonomy (GTDB): domain Bacteria; phylum Patescibacteriota; class Microgenomatia; order Levybacterales; family GWA1-39-11; genus 2-01-FULL-36-15. The sequence continues at coordinate 7,016 of MFNJ01000059.1, read as the reverse complement.
TTTTATAAACCGGGTGCTGAATCTTTCTTTCAACCTCCACAACAACGGTTTTCTGCATCTTGTCAGATATTATTTTTCCAATTAATATTTTAGTCATTTCATAACCTCCTTTTATCCGTCTAAGAACGCTTTCTGCCAAAGGCAGGACAAGTTCAGGCGGACTTCTCTTTTAATATTGTCAAAATACGCGCAATATCCCTTTTCTTTGTCTTAAGAATATTTACATTTTTATTTTTATTTAAATTTAAATCCATATTTAATTTTGCCATTTCAATTTTTAAATCTTTCAGCATTTTTCCAAGCTCTTCAGTCGTTTTTCCACTCAAATCTTTCAATTCCTGCGCTTTCATTTTTATAATTCCCCTTTCTTCATAAAACTGCTTTTTAAAGGCAATTTATATGCAGCAAGCCTTAAAGCCTGGCGCGCAATATCTTCAGAAACTCCACTCATTTCAAAAATAATTCTTCCAACTTTTACAGGCGTAACAAATTCATAAAAATCGCCTTTTCCTCCACCCATGCGCGTTTCCGGTGGTTTGCGGGTTATGGGCCTGTCCGGAAATATTCTGATCCAAACTCTTCCACCTCGTTTAATATAATGTGTGATTGCGCGTCTTGCCGCCTCTATCTGTCTGCTTGATATTTTTCCTGTCTGTTCAGATCTCAAACCGAAATCTCCAAAAGAAAGAGCATTACCTCTGTAGGATATCCCTTCAAGTTTTGGTTTAAATTGTTTTCTGTGTTTAAGTCGTCTGGGTGCTAACATATTTTCTCCTTTTTATGGCTTATTAATCCAAACTTTCACTCCAATGTATCCGCTTTTTGTAAGGGCCGGCACGCTTGAAAAATCTATGTTTTCGCGAATCGTAGAAAGAGATACTTTTCCTACCTGAACTCTTTCTCTTCTTCCTATTTCAGCACCTGCTATTCTACCGGATAACACAATCCTTACTCCTTTTGCCCTGGATCCCATTACTTTATCTACGGTCTGCTTCATGATCCTCTTAAAAGGCATTCTTCTGAGCAACTGATCTGCAATATTGGTTGCTACCAGATATGCGTTAAGATTCGGCTCTTTTATGGGTTCAACTTTTAATTCAAGTTTCTGGGCAGTTTTAGCGATTGCTTTAATACCTAACATTTTTATGATTTCTTTTTTTAAATCCTCAAGACCAGTACCGCCTCTTCCGATTACTATACCCGGACGTACAACATAAATATTTAGTTTTATATGTCCCGGCGATCTTTCAATAACAATGTCACCCACACCGGCAAGCTTAAGTCTCTTAAGTAAAGCTTCTCTTATTTTTATGTCCTCAAGAACAATATTTTTATAGATTTTTTTTCTGTAAAAACCTATGCTTTTAAATTCATGATGAATACCAAGCCTAAAACCTATCGGATTAACTTTTTGTCCCATTTTCTTTTTTCCTTTCTTCTAACGTTATTTTTATATTACTGGTTCTTTTTTTATAAGGTCTTGTTCTGCCACGACCCGCAAAGTGAAACCTTTTGTATTTTACCCCTTCTCCTACTTCAATCTTTTTTATGTATAAGTTATTTTTTTCCGCTTTAAAATTATTAACAGCATTAGCAATCGCGCTCTCAATAGTCTTTTTAACAGGAACAGCAGATCTGTTATGCAAAAGAGTAAGGTAAGCTAAAGCTTTATTTATATCAAATTTCTTAACTCCTTCCACCACAAGCCTTACTTTTCTTGGTGAAACTTTTACGTTTTTGTTAACTGCTATATATTCCATAAGTTTAAATTCTAACTTACCATTGATAAAACTGGCTTATGTCTTTGAAACCTCTCTTGCTACAACTCTTCCATGACCTCTAAAAATTCTTGTTGGGGCAAACTCACCCAGTCTATGTCCAACCATTCCCTCAACCACTTTTACTGTAATAAAATTCTTTCCGTTATGAACCAAAAAAATATGTCCAACAAATTCAGGCGGAATCTGGCTGTTGCGAGCCCAAGTTTTAATAGGCTCTTTATCTTGAGCCTGTTTCTGGTTTAAAACTTTTTTTAATAGTTTTTTGTCTATATAAGGACCCTTTTTCGATGATCTACTCATATATTTTTAAAACTTCTAATTACTAATCCTTCAATTTATTAAAGATTAGACATTAGATATTCTTTTATTTCTTTCTTTTTTGTACAATATATTTATCAGAATACTTTTTATGTTTTCTTGTTTTACCCAAAGCATGCCTCCCAGTGTATGTTTTGGGTGTTGACATGCCTATTCCGCTTCTTCCTTCTCCTCCCCCATGAGGATGAGATCTTGGATTCATGGCCACACCTCTTACACTGGGTCTTATACCAAGATGTCTCGAAGCCCCGGCCTTGCCAAGAATTCTGTCTTTCCACTCAGCATTTCCGATTTGACCAATTGTAGCATAATTTTTACCCAATATCTTTCTGATCTCTCCTGAGGGCATCTTAATATGAACATACTCTTCTTCTTTGGCGGTCACAAATGCCTGATCTCCTGCCGAGCGGGCTATCTGGGCTCCTTTTCCACGTGTAAGTTCTACATTATGAACAACTGTCCCAAGAGCAATTTTCATAAGGGGAAGAGCATTCCCAATTTTTATTTCAACATCTTCACCTGCAACAATTTTGTCATTCAGATTTAGACCTACTGGTCTTATAATATATCTTTTTTCGCCATCTGCATATTGAATCAGGGCAAGCTCCGCTGCCCGATTTGGATCATATTCAAAACCCATAACCTTCCCTTCAATATTATACTTATCTCTTTTGAAATCTATAATTCTATAATACCTTTTACTCCTTCCGCCTTGATGCCTTACGGTAACCTGCCCGTAAGAATTTCTTCCTGAATGTTTTTGTAATATTTTTTTAAGTCTTCTAGTCATTTAATATTCTCCTTTATTTTGCAACCTCATCAAATATTGCTATCTTTTGGCTCTTTTCAAGAACTACTCTTGCTTTTTTATAAGACAGGTCCCTGATTTTTTTACCTAATTTTGTTAAGCGTGTCTTTTTTTTCTTTATATTATTTGTATTAATTTCTTTTGCGTCAACATTGTAAAGTTCCTTTAAAGCGCCTCTTATTTCCCCCGCATCTACATCCTTTGCAACCAAAAATGTATAGCGTCCCGCTTTTGCCTCTTTTAATGATTTTTCCGTAATTATTGGCCTGATAACAATATCTGTTGCTGTTCTCATAAATCTATCCTTTCAAAAATACCTTAGACAAACTCTCTATTGAATTCTTCATAAACAAGATCCGATCACAATTTAAAACCATATAAGTATTAAGCATATTAGCCTTTTCTATTGATACTCCTTCTACATTTCTGGCTGCTCTTTCAATATTTTCTAATTTTTCCGGCAAAATAAAAAGCACCTTGTTTGCTGTTTTCTTTTTTTTATCTAAAAGGTCAAGATTTTTCATGATTTTAATAAATTCCCTTGTCTTTGGCTCTAAATCTTTAATGTCCAAAATTGTTATCTGATCACTTTGGCGTTTTAATGTTAAAGCTGAAAAAAGTGCTTTTCTTTTCATTTTTGAGGGAAGATTTAAAGAAAAACTATGAGGTCTTGGTCCAAAAACAATTCCTCCACCAACAAAAATTGGAGCACGGATAGCCCCGTGCCTTGCTCTTCCTGTTCCTTTTTGCCTGTATATTTTTCTGGTTGAGCCTCTTACCTCACCGCGCGTTTTTGTAGAAGCAGTACCTGATCTTTGATTGGCAAGATACACTCTTACAGCCTGAGCCATAAGAACATTATTTATCTTTGCGCCAAAAATCTCCTCCGGAAGCTTAATTTCTCCCGTAGCTTTTCCTTCTTTGTTTAAAACTTTGGCTATCAAAGTTTTGCCTCTTACTTCCTTTTTATTAGTTTTCTGCTCTGGTCTCTGCGCTGAAACCGATGCCTCAAGCACGGTTTTTTGAGATTTTTTAACAGCTGTTTTGATTTTCTCAGTCTTTAAACTTTTTGAACCAACTTTCTTAGTTTCTGGAAGTGCTTTTGCTCCTAGCTTGACAGCTGACTTGTCCACTGAAACCTTAGCCAAAATCTTAGATTTCTTCTCTTTTACTTTTGCTATTTTACTTTTGCTATCTGATGTTTTACTTGGCATTTTGTTTCTCCTTTATTTCAGATTTTTCTTCTTTTTTTTCTTCCTTTGAAGGTTCTGCTTTTATCTCATTTGTGCTTTCATCATCAATTTTTTTCTCTTTTACGTCATTTTGTTCAGGTTCCGGTTTAACATTTGAGTCAACTGTCTGTTTTTTAAATAAAGGTATAAATTTTTTATCTTCCCCCACTTTTTTAATTATCAAAACAGAGTCAGGGATACCCGGAACAAGCCCTTTAAGTAAAACCGTATCGCCTTGAACGCTTAGAACAACCAGGTTTTTAACTGTTCTTTTGGCATTACCCATTTTACCCGACATTCTTTTTCCTTTATATACGCGCCCCGGAGTAGTTGTCTGGCCGCTTGAACCCGGTGCTCTTTCCCTGTCAGATTGACCATGTGTCCTTGGACCGCCTTTAAAATGATGACGCTTAACAACTCCAGCATAACCTTTCCCTTTTGAAGTTCCTGTTACATCAACCAGGTCTCCCTGTTTTAACACTTCTTCTGCTTTAACCAGCCTCCCCAAAGATAAATCTCCCAGCGCATCAACCCTTATTTCCTTTAAAAAACGGGGAGTTTTTTCTATCCCCGCTTTTTTTGAATGTCCACCCTGTGACTTATTAGTCTTTTTCATTAGATCAATACCAAACTGAAAGGCATTGTATCCTTCTTTTTCTTGTGTCTTAAGCTGAGTTATGATGTTTGAGGTAACCAGCACAGAGGAAACAGGAACTCTTTTTCCGTCTTCCAAAAAAGCTTGAGCGTGACCTATTTTTTTTCCAATAAGACCTGTAATCATTTGAGTAAAAAAACAAAAAAACGACTCCATTCGAGCCGCTTTACCTATTCAACTATTAAATAGCCAGTTAATATTTGCGTTCTCGATTATGCAGCCAACTTCACCTCCGATATCTTTTTCAACATCATCGATTGAACTTAATTATATAATGTCTGATACACAAATGCAAGAGAAATCACTCTTTATTAGCATTGCCGCATCCTCTCACTTACCTATTCATTATTGTCGTAGCCTGACAAACCCCAATGAAGATCACATAGGTAATCAGCGGAATCAAATCGTCTTTACACAAACGTTTTTACAGCTTCAAAATTAAATTGTATTGTCAAAATATGATAGTGAAACAATTTGACAATATAGTAATAAGTTTTTATTTTTGGAATTTGAGATTTATTTGAAAATTCTAAATTACATCTTTATCTCAACATCCACACCTGAGGGTAAATCAAGATGCATAAGGCTCTCAATAGTTTTATCAGTTGGAGAAAGGATATCAATAAGTCTTTTGTGGACTCTCATTTCAAAATGTTCTCTTGCGTCTTTGTCAATGAAACTGGCTTTGTTGATTGCAAAAAGTGATCTACTGGTAGGTAGCGGCACAGGACCTACAACTTGGGCACCAGTTCTAATAGCGGTGTCAATAATTTGCTGACAACAAGAATCAATTATTCTTGAGTCGTAACTTTTTAAACGTACTCTGATTCTTCCTTTTGGCATTTTTGAAAAGAGCTAAATAAACAATTAGGCGATTATCTTTGTGATTACTCCGGCTCCTACAGTTTTTCCACCTTCACGTATTGCAAATCTCATTCCTTCTTCAAGTGCTACCGGAACAATAAGTTTTGCGTTCATTTTTGTGCTGTCTCCCGGCATAACCATCTCAACACCTTTTGGTAAAATAACTTCACCCGTTACATCTGTTGTTCTTACGTAAAATTGCGGCCTGTATCCGTTGAAAAACGGAGTGTGACGTCCGCCTTCTTCTTTTGCCAGAACATAAATTTCTCCTTCAAATTCAGTATGAGGAGTAATACTACCTGGTTTTGCAATAACTTGTCCTCTTTCAACATCTTCTTTTTCAATTCCGCGGAGTAAAAGTCCTACATTATCTCCTGCTTGACCTTCATCCAGTGATTTTCTAAACATCTCAACGCCTGTGACAACTGTTGATTTTGTTGCTTTAAGACCAACTAATTCAACTGTATCATTAACTTTTACAATTCCTCGCTCAATTCTTCCTGTAACTACTGTTCCGCGGCCTTTAATTGAAAAGACGTCCTCAACGGGCATAAGAAACGGCTTATCTATATCTCTTTTTGGCGTTGGGATGTAACTGTCAACTGCATCCATGAGAGCGAGTATCTGTTTTTCTGCTTCTAGATCACCTTGTGTTGCTTTAAGAGCTGAGCCTTTTACAATCGGCACTTCGTTTCCAGGATATTTATATTTTGTAAGAAGTTCTCTCACTTCCATTTCAACCAGATCCAAAAGTTCCGGATCCTGTACCATATCTACCTTATTGAGAAAGACAACAATTGCGGGAACCCCTACTTGTCTTGCAAGCAGAATATGTTCTCTGGTTTGAGGCATAGGTCCATCAGCCGCAGAAACTACTAAAATCGCTCCATCCATTTGAGCTGCTCCTGTAATCATGTTTTTTATGTAGTCTGCGTGTCCAGGAGCATCAATATGAGCATAATGCCTTTTTGGGGTTTCATATTCCATGTGTGAAATATTGATTGTAACGCCTCTTGCTTTTTCTTCCGGAGCATTGTCAATATCTTCATATTTCTTTGCTTCAGCAAGACCTTGTTTTGCCAAGACTGTAGTAATAGCAGAAGTTAAAGTTGTTTTACCATGATCAACGTGACCAATTGTACCAATGTTTACATGCGGTTTAGTTCTCTCAAATTTCTTATCAGCCATATAAATTCAAAAAAATACTAATTGCTTTTGAAAGCGTAATAATACTATACAAGATTTTTCTTTTTTCGTCAAGAGGGAGTCTTACCAAATCAAAAAGTGAAGTGAAGGGGTTATGTCTACCTAACCGAAAAAGAGAAGTGAAAGTGTCAGGAAAAAAGATGCTCTCTTTG
>MFNJ01000058.1:16278-18987 GCA_001782015.1 Candidatus Levybacteria bacterium RIFCSPHIGHO2_01_FULL_36_15 | reverse complement strand
TCTTCCGACTAATTAATAAGTCATCCTGAATTTACTCGCCTCGCGAAGCGGGTTTCAGGATCTCGGATCTTCGATCCTCGAGATTCCGAAACAAGTTCGGAATGACGTTCTGTCAAGAATTCTGAATTCATGTAAATTCAGGATGACAGCGCGAAGGTGAATCAATAATCATTCTTCCCAAAGGATTTTATAAACATGTTTTAAGATCTTAGCTTTGTGTCTTAAGTTTTCAGTTTTTTGAGGCTGATGCGTATTTCAATAGATAGAATAATGTGCTATAATTTTGCAGTGAGAATAAATAATTCAAAAAACTCCGGCAAAAAAATATCTAAAAAATTCAAGTTCTCCTGGAAGAATATTATTCTTTACGGTTTTCTATTTCTTTTCCTTATGTTTCTGACATTTGGAATAAGCGGCTTTGAGGATCAAACTACAAAGTCCGCTCCAATCTCCCAAATAATCCAGGATGTTAAAAACAACAAGGTCTCCCAGATTAGCGTAAGCGATACCAAACTTGTTGTCTCATATAAAGACGGGGGGAAAGTATCCAGCCAAAAAGAACCAAATACTTCAATTTATGAAGTTTTGAAGAATTCAAACGTTGACCCCTCAAAGGTGAATATTACAATCAAGGATGAAACGGGAGTAAATACATGGATTAATATCATTTCGTCCATACTTCCCGTAATTCTTATGGTGGCATTTTTCTATTTTATCTTCCGTCAGGCTCGGGGTGCGCAGGAAAGCATTTTTTCTTTTGGCTCCAGCCGCGCCAAAGCATTTAACAGAGATTTCCCCAATACTACTTTTGATAATGTAGCAGGTGTTGAAGAAGCAAAACAGGAACTTTCTGAAGTCGTTGATTTTCTGAAAAGCCCGGAAAAGTACCGGGCAATGGGTGCAAGGACCCCAAAGGGTGTACTTTTGGTTGGACCAAGCGGAACAGGAAAAACTCTTCTTGCGCGTGCTGTGGCAGGTGAGGCAAGAGTAGCGTTTTTCTCAATTGCCGGATCCGAATTTATGGAAATGCTGGTAGGAGTGGGAGCCGCGCGTGTTCGCGACCTATTTAATACCGCCAAAAAAAGCCAGCCGGCGATTATTTTTATTGATGAAATAGACGCAATAGGAAGACAGCGCGGAGCTGGAATCATGGGAGGACATGACGAGCGCGAACAAACTCTTAATCAAATTCTTGTAGAAATGGACGGCTTTACTCCTAACGAGCAATTATGCGTCATGGCCGCAACAAACAGACCGGATATTCTGGATCCAGCACTTATTAGGCCCGGAAGATTTGACAGAAGAATCGCTCTTACTTTGCCGGATATTGAAGGAAGAAAGGCAATCCTTAAAATACATGCGAGAAACAAACCGTTTGTCAAAGACATAGATTGGGATAAGGTCGCAAAAAGAACCGTTGGTTTTTCAGGCGCGGATCTTGAAAACATGTTAAATGAAGCAGCAATCCTTGCCGCACGTCTTGGCAAAACCGCGATTGACATGTCAGACCTTGAAGAAGCGGCAACCAAAGTCAAGCTTGGTCCTGAGAAAAAAAGACTGCAAACCGATGAGGACAAAAAGATAACAGCATACCATGAATCAGGACACGCAATTGTTTCATACGTTATGCCCCACATGGATCGTGTACACAGGATTTCAGTTGTTGGACGCGGCCTATCTTTGGGGCATACTCTTATACCACCAGCTGAGGACCGAGTTCATGAAACAAAAACAAGACTCATGGAGCAGATCGCAACGATGCTTGGAGGGCGCGCCGCAGAAGAGCTGGAATTCTCAGAAATGACCACAGGCGCTGCAGATGACATTGAAAAGGCAACCCAGCTTGCGCGAACCATGGTGATTGATTATGGCATGAGTGACATGGGACCTTTATCTTTTGATATTGAAAGAGCAAGAATGTTTTATGAATCATCAGATATATCAGAATCAACACGCGCTAAAATAGACGTGGAAATTAAAAAAATAATAGATGAAGGATACCGCAACGCCGTAAGCATTCTTAAGAAAAATAAAAAGAAGCTGAATGCAGTCGCAGAAGAACTTGCCAAAAAAGAGACTTTAGACGGAGATGAGTTTGAAAAAATAATGAAAAAAAACGGTGAGGAAAAGATCGAGGTAAAAGCTTCACTTACCGCCTAATTATTTAACCGGGTCAAGCCCGCCTTTGCTCCACGGATGACACCTGACAATCCTTTTCAAACCCAGCCATAAACCTTTAGTGCTTCCGTATTTTTCTACCGCCTGATAGGTATAGTTTGAGCAGGTAGGCTTAAAACGACAGACAGAGTCTGTCAGAAACAATGTTCTTGCAACTTGTATATGGAAAAAAGATGTATGCTGATAAGCTTTTATGAGCATCAGAACTATTTTTTTCATAAAGAAAAGAGATTTTACCACATAGTAAGTCAGTGTACTATGCTAAAATCCTCAGATATTTCTTCCGGTTCTTCCCATTCCACCACCACGTCCTCAATTTCCGCAAGAAAAGGTCCTCTGTTTAAACTTTCTATTACTTCATGTATATTCTCCTCATCCCCCTGGAGTAGAGCTTCAACTCTTTCATCCGGCAGATTTTTAACCCAACCTTTTAAGCCAAAGCGAGTTGCCTGCCTTTTGACAAAAGCCCTGAACCCTACTCCCTGCACAAAACCGGAAATGAAAATGTGGGCTACTCTCATAATTTTGAAT
>MFNJ01000058.1:1261-16239 GCA_001782015.1 Candidatus Levybacteria bacterium RIFCSPHIGHO2_01_FULL_36_15 | reverse complement strand
GCCATTTTTGCCTCCGCAAAGCAAGAGCTTTGCTCCGGGCATGCATTCACCCCCGCGTTTAAAAACGCGGGGATCTCTGCAAAGAGAATTAGAAATTAAAGCATTAGAAATTGATTAGAAATTTGTTTATCTTCCCAATCCCATTATTTCTTTTACTTGTTGAACCTTTTTCGAGGATTTGGCGACAGCATAATCTCTTCCCTCATCCAAAACCATGTTTAAATAATTTTTATCTTCTCTAATTTCTGTGTATTTTTTCTGAACGGGTGCCAAAAACTCAACTACCGCCTCTGCCAGATCATTTTTGAAATCTGAATATTTTGCGTTTTTGTACTTTTGCTCCAGTTCAAAAACTGAAATGCCGGAAACACTTTCAAATATAGTTAATATATTTGACATTGCGGGCTTATCTTCTCTTGCTATAATTTCTAAACCTGAATCCGTAACCGCTTTTTTGACTTTTTCAACTATTAAATCATTATTATCCAGCAGATTTATTGCTCCTAAAGGATTTGAATCTGATTTGCTCATTTTTGATAATGGATTTTGCAGGCTCATTATCCTTGCTGTTTCTTTTTGTATAAGAGGTTCCGGAAGTTTAAAAACCTGTCCGTACATTTTATTGAATTTTTCGCCGATATCGCGCGTAAATTCTATGTGCTGCTTTTGATCTTCTCCAACCGGAACCTGATCTGTATCATAAAGCAGGATATCAGCGGCCATAAGAGCCGGATAATTAAAAAGCCCTACTGTAATGTTTTCATCTTTGCCTCGCCCTTCGAAGCCTTGCCGAGCGTCGCTAGAGGCTATGCCGGCGGCACGGCGAAGGAGGGTTGAGCTTTTGTCTTTAAACTGTGTCATGCGGGAAAGAAGACCAAAAGGCGTTACACAATCCAATATCCAGGTAAGATATGTGTGGTCAGGGTTTTCCGACTGGATAAATATTTTTGCAATTTTAGGATCGATTCCGCAGGAAAGATAAAGTGCCGCGGTTTCAAGAATCTTTTCTTTTAAAACTTTCGGGTCTTGATAAACCGTTATCGCATGCAAATCTACGATACAGAAAATAAGTTCATTTTCATCCAACTTTGAACTTTGAACTTTGAACTTTGAACTATTCTGTAAATCAATCCATTGCTTTATCGCTCCAATATAATTCCCGATATGCAAGTTTCCAGAAGGCTGTATACCTGAAAAAATCGCTTTACTCATAAGCTAATAGTATAATATTTATTCTAATTTGGCAAGAAATTTTAATGTAACTATTCAGTATTTACCAGCGGTTTGTCATCCTGAGTGCAGCGAAGGATCTCGTATTGATGAGATTCTTCGGTTTTCAGCCTCAGAATGACATATTTACTGGGAAAAGGTGAATAGATACATTTTAATTTATAATTCTTAATTTTAAATGAATTAATGTTTAAAAATTTAAAACTTAATCATTTGAATTTGAATAAAAATTTGAAATTTGAAATTAAAAATTATAATCTCAACCATTTCTTTCTCAATTCTGTAAACTTTCCGATTTCAATCGCTTCTCTTATTTCTTTCATTAAATTATTGAAAAAATAAAGATTGTGATAAGTTATTAGTCTATACGATAAGAGTTCGCGGCTGCGAAATAGATGATGAATATATCCACGGGTATAATTTTGACAAACTAAGCAATTGCAATTGCTTGAGATCGGCCCTTGGTCATCAGCGAATTTTGACTTAGCAATATCAAACCTGAATCTATTTTCTACATTTCCTTCCGGTGGAAACGTAAACACCCAACCCATTCTTGCAAGACGTGTGGGAACAACACAGTCAAACGTATCAATCCCCCGCTGGACTGCTTCAAAAATATCTTCTATTTCACCAATACCAAGCAGATGTACCGGTTTATCAGAAGAAATTTGATTTATGGTCCATTCTAAGACGTTGTGGAGAGTATTTTTTGTACTGTATGAACCGCCAATCGCGATTCCCGGAAAATGCCTATCAATAAACCGCGCTGATTCTTCACGTAAATCTTTATATAAACCTCCATGGATTACTCCATACATAAACTGGTCTTTTCTTTTTTGGGCCTTAAGGCTTTCAAATTCCCACCTGTGTGTTCTTTCCAAAAATTTCTTTGTCCTTTCATGATCCCAAAATGGCAATTCATGATCATCAAAAGCTACAATCAAATCTGCTCCTAATTTTTCCTGAATTCTAATTGATATTTCAGGATCCAAACGATGCTTGCTCCCGTCAATATGTGAATAAAAAGTTACTCCTTCTTCATCTGATTTAGCAAATCTTACCTTTTGTTCCCTGTGCTTATCTATACGTGCCTTTTCAATTACATGCTCTTCTCTAGATTCTAAAAATTTACCAATCCTTCCTGAGGAAGCAGAGTTATCTTCATTTGCACCCTGCGCTGCTCCCAGAGAAAATACCTGGTATCCTCCACTATCAGTCATTAAAGGCTTATTCCAGTTCATAAATTTGTGTAACCCTGCAAATTTTTGAACGATATCCTCCCCCGGCCTTAAATGCAAATGGTAGGTATTGGTCATCAAAATCTGAATTCCTATTTCAGCTAAATCGCGACCATCAAGAGACTTTATGCTGCCCTGAGTTGCCACAGGCATAAAATTTGGGGTGTTAATAACCCCATGTGGAGTCACAAACTTACCAACACGAGCGTTACTGTTTTTGTCCTTTGCAAAAATTTCAAATTTAAATTTCTTTTTATCAACCATATGTTCTGCATTTTAAATTAAAACAGAAAAGCAATCAACTCAAAGATATTGATATCCTATAGGGTATAGATTATAATCACAGCTATGACATTCAAGGAAGGTTTCGATCCACGAAAATTCGCAGAGGAGCACAAAGAAGTTCTGAGAGCAACAGGGACGCAGATGCTTGATTTTTACTATGACCTTGCAGATACTCTTGTTTTAAAAATTCCTGAAGGCACACAGCAAAGAATAAGAGCCGACCAGGCTATTGAACAGCTTGGATCATTTGCGGAATTAAATCTTCAAGTTGTAAGGCCATCTCCAAGAATGCCAAGGCCGTTGGATAAGACTAAATTCTTTCCCGGACAACATAAAGGCGTTATTATCCAATATGTTGCAGAAACCGGTGAAACGGGCTTTTTTAATATGTATGGAGGGTTAAGAAGTACTCAGGTTGAAGAATTAAGAGATCTTGCTGGATCCAGAGATCATCACACTACAAGAACTGAAAGAATTCTTTCCCAACCAACAGATTTAAACTTTCACGTTTGGGAAACAGGCCAAAGGCAGGGAGCCCCAATGGTCGATTTTGGGATACAGTATCGTTTACATGCTGATTTTAAACTTTTTAAATTAAGAATGCTGGGCGATCAAATAGACACAAATCCTATACTCACGTCTCAAGACAGAGGCTTTGAAGAACTAAGTACAAGATTTAATCAACTCTCAACACTTCTTACCTCATTAGTCCCAAGTGTTTAATTTTTTCACCTCTTTTTTAAACTGTTCTCCTCTATCTTTATAATTTTTAAACATATCAAAGCTCGCGCAAGCAGGAGATAATAATACTATATCCCCAAACTGTGCCGCGTCAAACGCGGCTTGCGCTATTTCTTTCATATTTTTACAACCCTCGATTGTAACAATCTTTTTCTCATCCACCTCGGAGGAGTCATGGCTTCGCTTACGCTCAGCCTGACACCATCCGAGGTGTTTTTCTTTATCAATAATTTTTAATTTTTCATTTTTGATTTTTGATTTTATTTTTGGCCATTCAGCACCAATTCCTATAATCGCTTTAATATTTTGCTTTTCTGAAATAATCTTTCCTAAATGAGTAAAATCGCTTCCTTTGCTTGACCCGCCAAGAATTAATATTTCAGGTTCCAAAAAAGTTTCTATGGCAGCTTCCGCAGTTTCAGGAGTTGTTGAAAATGAATCGTCGTAATATTTTACACCGCTTACAATCGCCACCAGCTCCAACCGGTGCTTCAAGCTCTTAAAAGATTTTAAAACCTTAACGATATTTTGTTTTGAGACTTTCGCGATTTTTGCCGCCATAACAGCCGCGCATATATTTTCCCAATTGTGCTTTCCGGGAAGAAGCATATCCTCTGTATTTATTATTTTTTCCAGTCTTCCGTCTGCCTTCAACCAAACCGCCTTATCTTTTATAAAACATCCTTCCCTAACTTCCACCTCACGGCTTACCTGAAAAACCCTGCCTTCAGTACAAATATCTGATTCGAGACTCGCAGGATAATCCCTATTTAAAATTGCAAAATCCGAAGGTTTTTGATAACACAATATATTTCTCTTTGCGCTAACATAATCTATAATGTTCTTATGATAATCAAGGTGTTCTGATGTCACCATAAGAAGCACGGCAATGTGTGGACTTTTTTGAAGATCTTGAAGCTGAAAACTGGAAAGCTCCAGAATAACATAAGATTTGTCTGTAATTTTTTCCAGAAAATCAATTGGAGAAACCCCAATATTGCCTCCTAAAAATACATCCAAACCTTGAACTTTTAGCATCTCATATATAAGGCTTGAGGTTGTCCCCTTGCCCTTTGTGCCTGTTATGCCTATTATCGGACTAGGACAAAGATCAAAAAATATTTTTGTGGGAGAAGTTATCACAACCTTATCTTTCTGCGCCTGTTCTATTGCTTTTGAATCTGGTTTTATCCCTGGAGATCTCACAATAATATCAAAACCGGAGAAGCTTTCTGGAAAAGGTCCAAAGTAAAACTTTACCCCTTTTTTCTTTAAGTCGGTAATTTTCCAATTTTCAAATTCCTTTTCTTCCTTTATGTCAAACACTGATACATAAGCTTTGTTTTCAAAAAGAAATTTAACCGCGCTTTCTCCTTCTATCCCAAAACCGAGAACGGCGATATTTTTATTTTTAAAGTTATTTTGCATATAGCATTATTTTCGTCATCCTGAACTTGTTTCAGGATCCCGGATTTTGAAAATCCTCGAGGTGCTGAAATAAATTCAGCATGACGTTGTTTATATAGAAATTCTTTCCATTGATTTTACCATTTTCATATCCTCTTTTCCTAATAATTTCTTTGCGACTTGGTGAAATGTTTCAATATTTCCTGTTGTATAAAATACATGTGAGAAACTACCGGAAGAAAGCGCATTATTTGCTTCCAGAACCCGTTTCACCTGTCTTGCAATAGCAGATCCTGAATCTAATACAACGATTTCTTTCCCCATTATTCTTTCAATTTTACTTCTTAAAAAAGTAAAATGAGTACACCCCAGCGCAAGAATATCAATACCGGATTCTCTAAAATATCGCAATTCCTCTTTTAGTAAATTATCAAAAACTTTATTATCTATTTTTCCTTTCTCAATAAGAGGAACCAATTTATCAGTACCGATGTTTACAACATTACAATCTGATGCGAACTTTTTTATAAGATTTTTTTGATATTCGCTTTGAGCGGTATTTTCCGTGGATAGAATGCCGATTTTTTTGCTTTTTGATCTTTCCGAAGCGGTTTTTACTACAGGAACAGTACCCACAATTGGAATTTTGGGGTAATCTTTTCGAAGTTTATTTAAACACAAAACAGTAATAGTATTACATGCTATCACGATAATTTTCACTTTTTTATCTATTAAAAATTGAGTTAACCGCTTGGAAAGTTGGTAAATTTGTTCATTGGATTTAGAGCCATAAGGACAATTAAGAGAATCTGCTATGTAAATCGTTGACTCATTCGAAAGGTAGCCCGCTATCTCTTTCCAAACAGACAACCCTCCAACACCTGAATCTAGAATACCAATGGGATTATTATTCATAAGCTTAGAGAGGCAAGGAATTTATAATTTTAAATTTTCACTTTATTTTTGATATTTAATCTTTGATTTTTAATATATTTATGTGCTAGGAGTCGGATTCGAACCGACGACCGGTCGCTTATGAAACGACTGCTACTACCGCTGAGCTATCCTAGCGTGTTTGTACCCAATTTTATCATCTAACTTTAAAAAATGGAAGAAGGGTATATAAAATTTTGCTTTTTTTTGAGTGGGTGATAAAATATTTGTATGGAAACAAGAGGTCATGCCAAAAGTGTGGGAAAAATCTTTTTAGGAGGGTTATTGGGTTTTGCGTTTTGGACCCTCACATCCCATCCAAGGTCAAAAGTAAACCAAAGACTGCCCGAGAAAAAATACAAAAACCTTCATATTTCATCGCAGGAAGGGGCATACTTAAAAGTGCACAAAGGAAATAAAACTTTTCATTTGCATCACTGGCTGATTCTAAGCGGATTATATCTTCCGATAATTGCAATCAGAAAAAACATTTTAAAATCAAAAATTCTGCATGGATTTTTCCTTGGAAGCATAATTCAGGGCTTGGTTTATAAGGACAGATTTCATATAATAAAAAGGCTTGAGAAAATTGTAAGAGAAGAGAAGATCATTAGATAATATTGATAATGCAATACTCCGTTATTGCATCGCTGTCATCCTGAGAAAAAAATTTCACTTCAATAAATAAAGATTGACCCTTTGAAATTACTATAGTTTCAAGCTCGTGATACTCACAATTAGGCTCAATTTCATATAAATCGTAATTGTCATTTTCTTTATACCTTCTTAAAATATCAACCTGTTCAATTAGGCTCTGGCAAGACT
Source organism: Candidatus Levybacteria bacterium RIFCSPHIGHO2_01_FULL_36_15 (assembly GCA_001782015.1). Lineage (GTDB taxonomy): Bacteria > Patescibacteriota > Microgenomatia > Levybacterales > GWA1-39-11 > 2-01-FULL-36-15. The sequence continues at coordinate 9,580 of MFNJ01000058.1, read as the reverse complement.
CAAAATCCACTATTGTCCCAAGTGGAAGATTTCCGGGGATTTTTCTAACTGATAGTGTGCATCCGCTTGGTCCGGGAGAAATTTTTACGTTACCAACATTTTTAAGAGAAACTTTAATCAGGAGAAGTATAAGATTCCTTTTGTATCTAATTGATTCCGTAGAAATGTTCATTTGAAGATTCCATACTCCTGTTCTTTTTAGAAAAAATATCCAGTATGCCCAAAAACCACCTATCGCGATTCCCAAAATGGTAACAATTTTACTTATAATTTCCGTGTATAAATCCAAATCTTGCAGCTTCATAAAAGAGGACAGGCTTAAAATTCTAACTGACGGCGAACTATTGACGCTGTTAGAACCTATTTTATCAATAATTATCAGGTAGTTCCAGCTTTAGCTACCGTTTAATTAGAAAGTTTTTGTAGAAGGTTACTGGTTAGCCTTGTTTCTTAATTCGTTCACCATGTCATATACTCTATTTGCTTCAGTAATATCATAAAAAGTTGGTACATTTACTCCATAATACATTCCGAAGAATTCTAAGCCAGTATTTCCATACCAAGAAGCAAACATATTTGGATTACCAAACACTATCTTTCCTACACCATTCCCTCTTACGGATTTATTCATTGTAGGAATAGTATTTATAAACGCTGCTTCTATATGCTTTGAAAATAAGTTGGAAAGGGTTATAACTCTTTTATCCGTAACTGCGTAATAGGTTTTCTCTTTACGCATCTTCTTATAAATGAATCTACCGAATATGAAGTACAAACCTACCAAAACAAATGGAATTCCGAATAACTTAAAGAAAAACGGAGCGGGAGTAAAAAACACCGTAGCTTCCCAAAAAAATGCGAATCCGCCCCAAAGTAAACTAAAAGGAATCATAAAAGTATCTGCAGAAGAAAATAGGGTTTTGGGGTCAGGCTGTCCTGACCATAGTATCTTTTCACCTTGAAGTAAATCACTTTTAAATACATCTTCCATAAAATAGCTACTTTTCAGTGCCAACACCCAACACAGAATCCGAAGAACCCTGCTGAAATTTTTCCATTCGCTTAATATCTACATTCACTTTTATCCCTAAAATTTTATACTCACCATTTTCTTTAACCAAAGTTGCTGAAAGTTCTCCCTGGTCACCATCAGTATAAGTTATTGCTCCTGAATATTTATATAAAGTTGGTTGACCAGCGTTTGCTTCTACAGAAAAACCTGTTTGTTTTTGTTCTTTAAAACCTGCATATTGAGCCTTAAAAAGAGTCCTTGCTTTTGTAAAATCTTCCTTAGAAGTTGATTCTTTAAATTGTGCAGATGTAAGGTTGTATGCGGTTTCTAAATCATTATTTGAAACGTCACTTAAAAAACTTGTTACTTTCTGCTGAACTTGAGGAGCATCTTTGATTCCTTGGAAGATGAGATAACCAAACAAAGCTACTCCCAATAAAATAAGTACTGCGAAAATTGCTAATATTTTCTTCCATTTTGACTTAGGCTTTTCAGGTTGTGTATATGCTGGTTGTACATAGTTTTGTTGAGATACTTGATTGGGTGTAGGGATGGAAGAAGTACTTTGTGCTTGCGATGGAAATCCTGGTTGTGGTTGATTGTTTACATTTTCCATTTTATTTTCTGAATTTTCAAATCTTAGACTATTTCAAGTATAGCAAATCTTAAGATTGTCAACAAAAAGAAAATTCTAGTAAACCAACCCTACATTAAACTTTTACCTAAATATATCAGAATTTAAAAAGTTTGGGGTCAAGATCTTGAATCTCAGGTAAATCAATATCCAATTGTTTGATATTGGGAATTAATAATTTAACTTCCCTAAATTTATCTTTATTGCCGGTTATAAAATATAGCATATCGCAATCTCTTACGTTGCGGCAGCGTGGGATGATTTTCGAGCTACCAACTGGATAGAAATTATAGACTATCCCACTATCACCCTGCAACAGACGCAACAACTTTTAGCTTTACCAATGTAATAGTAGAGTTGTTATAATGCAAATGTAACTATGGAAGAGCAATGGAAAGTAATCTTGTACAGAATCTCAAGCGGTGTTTATCCCGTACAAGAGTTTATTGATAGTTTGGAAATAAAAGCTCAGTCAAAAGTGAAGGATTCGATAAGACTTCTCCGAGAGTTTGGTATACGTTTAGGGTTACCGCATGTCAAGAAGCTCAGTGGGACAGATTTACGGGAACTGCGTATTCTCGGAAATGATAGCATACGAGTGCTCTATATTGCTATGACAGGGAAAACCTTTGTTCTACTGCATGGTTTTAAGAAGAAAAAGGACAAGACGCCGCCAAAAGAAATAAAAATCGCTGAAGACAGACTTGCTGAGTTACGATCAAGAATAAAATAGGGCTTGATATTATCACAATTATGCTATATACTGTAAGTAATAAAAGGAGAGATTTATGAATAAAAATATTGGTATGGACTGGGAGGATTTTGAAAAAGAATTATTCAAAAGACCTGGTTTCAAAGAAGCCCAAGAGGAAACACGGCTTGAATATGAAATTGCTCGAGCGCTTATTAAAGCTAGAATTGAAAAAGGCTTAACTCAGGCTGATATTGCTAAAAGGATGAATACCAAGCAATCTGTTATTTCTCGTGTAGAAAATGCTAAAACAGTTCCTTCTCTATCTTTTCTAAAACGACTAGCTCAAGCTCTCGATGCTTCTTTACAAGTGCAGTTTAAGCCTCAATAATACCTATATCTACGTTTCATATATAAAACCATAGATATAAATTTTCTTATCTACGAATCTTTTCATATTGCTGGAGCCTAGTGTAAGGCATATAATAAACACAATGAACGATTTTTCGGGTGATTTGCCAAAACCACCTCCCTCAGATGTAGTAACCCCTAGAAAAGTAGCTGTTGGACAACCTACTGCTCCAGTAGTCAGTTCTGAACATTCAACAACTAAAGCTGTTACTACTGAGCATTCACCAAATGGTAAGGTACCAAACCACCCACAGGAACATTCTTCTGTTGAACGAGAATCACCTAACTCTCCTGAAAGTAGAATCGTTTCAGAAATCTATACGCTTTTTTCTAAAGAAATTCCTGAAGGTGATTTGCCGAAAGTTAAAGAGGCCATAGCTAGAGAAGCAGCTCGAACAAAAGAATTTACTGGTAAAGTAACTGAAGCAACTCAATCAGGAGCAAAAGCCGAGAAAGTAGCAAGATTAAACAATTTATATACAGAAATGGGTATAAGTTCTATGAGCCCGCAAGAAGTAACAACATTTCTGACATTATTTTATAGGTATGGTGCTTCTGCTGACGTAGTGAGAGTTTTTAAGGATGCTGAAACTGCTGGAATGAATTTAGTAGCCAGTTCAGAAATTCTCCAGGAATATAATGCAGTCTCATTAAATAAAACTGGAGCTTTTGATGAATCTATCAATTTTACAACTAAGGTTATCGATGCTAAAAGGAATAGCGATGATCCACAGGATAAGGCAAGTGGAGAAATATATTCGGCACGGGCAAAAGCATTTCGAGAAAAAGCAAGGCAAGCAGCAAAATCCTCTGATCCTCATGAACGAGAGACCGCAGTTGCACTACTTGCTCAGTCATATGAGGATTATTTACAAGGCTACTTGGTTGATTTTGAATTCTATCCAGGTGTTAATGCAGTTTATAATCTTATTGAACTCAGAAGAGCTGATGAAGCGCAAAAACTTGCAGATTTAGTATATGCTTCAACGCAAACAGCAGGTGGTATTCAATCAAAGGATTATTGGTGTCTTACCACACAGCTTGAGTTATCAGTAATTACTAACAAACCGAAAGCAGAGGTAAATGTTATTCTTGATAGAGTTTTACATAGTGGGAGAGCTGATTGGGAAATTAAAAGTACCCTTGACCAATTAACTATGCTGAGGCAAGTTCGAGAACAACAACATGGAGACACAGAAGTCTTAAACTCAGTAATTAGTGCCCTGGATAAACGAATGGCTGAGTTAGATCAACCATATGATTTAGCTGATCCGTCACGGGGTTTAACTCAAGAAGAAATGCGTATTCGACAGCTCCTTGACAAACATGGTATCCACTATCTCGGCCTTGCAGAAGGGCCATTATCGCATTTTACTGGTGGAAACGTAGAATGGAAAGGACAGTTACATACGGAAGTAATTAACAGAAGCGATATAAGAAAAGCACGAGCAGTTATTGAAGCGCTAGGTTTGGCTGAGACAGATAATTTAGATGCTTTCAATCAAAAGGTAGATGGATTATTTCGGCGACAATTTCAAACACAAGGTCTTGAAGACTTATATAGTCCTGAGCATGTTGTATATGATGAAACCGTAAAAGCTATGCTTTCGTTTTTTAGCGCAAGAGAGTCAGGAGAAAGTAATACGAATATAATGGCAGATTTAGAAATGGGGCTTGGTGATTGTCGACACCATGCCTATGCAAAACAACTGCTTTTTGATGTATGGAAACGAGGAAGTATAAACGCTCGCCTTCGAGAAGCACATGCAACAATGGAGCAAAATGACGAGAGTTCTTACACACGAATACTCCGTGATGAAATACCAAGCTTGCAAGATAGACAAATGTTTATTCTTGACCTAACTGTAGAAGCTCCCGTTGAAATGGAAGCATTATATCATACTCGAAAAGATGCAGCGGGAAATTTGATAGCGTCCAGTGGTGAACCACAAGCTATTGAAGATCATACACTTAATGCTATTGTTTTTGTTGATACTGATGGGGTACAAAAAATTCGTTTGGCAGATTCTTTCTATCAAACAACATACCAATTTGGTTATACTCAACAAGGAGAGGGAACAATAATACCGCTTGAGACATATCTGCAAACTGGCTCACTCAATTTAGGCTCAGTTGAAACAGTAAGACAAAATGAGACTTCTCAACAAACAGAGAAAGTAAAAGTTCCTGTAAGGTCAAAAAGAACTTGGTATGCGGGCGATAAACCCAAAGAAGATATGGAAAGAATCAAACAAGATAAATATACAGATGATCTTGGAAGAGTAAGAGGATTCGAAGTACAAACCGATATACCTACCACTTTAAGGAATATAGGATTGGTAAAAGGACAAACGCCTCTTCCTGTAATAGGTAAATTCAAAGAAGGTGTTCGGAAATTAGAAAGCGCTGCTGTTTAGTTTATTGATGAATTTGTTATAATCAACGACCTGGTGTTGGAGGTTGAGCTACAAGTGGTTTATACTGGATCACATCTTTATACACTTCTAAGCCTACTCTAACTAACGCATCTTGGGGAGATCGACCTTCTTTCACAACTCTATTATATTGTTCTTTTTTCAGTAGATCAAAGGGGTTAAATGCTTCACGTTTTGCAGGATTTATCCTACCATCATTTCCCTCCCACGCTGCACGATGAACTTGTCCTACTTTCCAAGTGGCATTTGCAAGTCTCACAGCCATATCTAATGTTTGTTCTGTTTGTTCTTGCTGCTTAGTCAATTGTGGTTTATCACTAAAGGGTAAAGTATCAATCTGATCTTCAAAATAATCTCCTTTTGCAGTTTCATGCAAAGAGCGTTTAACTTCCTCTGGAGTTAAACCTTGCGGTACTGGCTGACCGAGTTCTCTAGCTGTTAATCTAAGAACATCATTAAAATCTGTATCTCTAAGTAAGGTTTGAACATCTACATTACTGCCAATAGCTTCCAATGCTGCTGGAAGGTGTCTCAAAGCAACTTGTCCTGCTGCACTCATAGCGCTGTTATATATATCATTCTTATCTTCTAATTTTCTACCAGTTTCATCAAACGCCCCTGAAAATGTGCTCCCTGCTTCTTCACTTGCTTGCGTAAATATATCTCTGAGGCGGTCAGCTGCGTCTACATGACCAGTTGATTTTGCTGCTAATATAGCGCTTTCTAATCCCACTGCTTTTGCCATTCGGCTGTTTCTTGCATCAAACGTGAATTGACCTAATGCACTTTTTGCTTCATCTACTAAATAACCTTGAATATCTTCTAGTGGGGTTTCAACGGTAGGCTCTGATACAGCTAGCCTTTCTACTCCATCTTCTGACATATTTATAACTATTATTAACACACAGGTATGTTAAAAGCAAGCATTAAAAGGGAAAATTGCTTTACCCCACCACCTCACTCACTATATTTTGTATAATACTCTCACCTTATAAACAACAAATATGAGTATAAAAACTTGACTTGTCATACCCATTTTTGAGGCTTCGAAGAATATATACATAATAATAAAACATGGCGAAGCGTAAGAAATCTATGATATAAATTTCAACGCTCCAGCAACGTTGAAATTGCCTCGCAATTTCTTACGTTGCGGAGGAGGTGGGATTCGAACCCACGATGTCCTTTCGGACATACGCGCTCTCCAAGCGCGCGCACTAGACCAACTATGCGACTCCTCCCATAGCAGTACTGGAATCTACAATTAAATACTCAAATTAATAAATTAACTTGCCAATTTTTCTATTACCGGCAGTGCCTTTTCAAAGACCTTCTTATCACTAGAATAAGTTAATCTATCCATAACCTTTTCCTTTTCCAGCCACTCAACATTCTCCATCTCCCAATCATGATTTTTAATATCACCTTTTAGAAACTCCATTATATAATAAAAAACCGTCTTTTTAATCCTTTGCCCCTTAAAAACATACCAATAAGTCACTGGTTCCAGAACTTCAACTATTTTTGCCTCAATTCCCGTTTCTTCTTTTACTTCTCTTATAGCCGTGTCTTCTTTGTTCTCGCCCTTAATATTATCTCCTATCAGGCCTTTTGGAAACACCCATCCATGATGCTGAGAATGTTGACAAATTAATACAAATATCTTATCTTTGATCTTTGATTTTTGTTCGCCTCGCTTCGCGGGCGAAGCGGGATCTTTGATTTTTTTATAGACTATTCCTCCTGCTGAGAATTCAAATTTCATGTGCCCTTGGCGGGAGTTGAACCCGCATAGCAGGATCCGGAATCCTACGGTCTATCCATTAGCCTACAAGGGCAATTGATCTAAGACTATTTTAACTAATTAGAATTTGTGAAGCAAACCTAAAGAGTAATTAAAAGAATTGTTAGTAATCCAGATAAGCCTTTTTTACCGCTTTCGCAATCTTTTTTGAAACTCTTTTATCAAGAGGCGATGGAAGAATATTATCAACCGAAGGCTTGTAAACACATTCAGCCAGAGCAAATGCGGCGGCAATTTTCATTTTATTCGTTATTACTTTTGCACGCACGTCAAGCGCGCCTCTAAAAACTCCAGGGAAAGCAAGAACATTATTAACCTGGTTGGGGAAATCGCTTCTTCCCGTACCTACTATAAAAGCACCTGCCTCCTTTGCCAAATCAGGCATAATTTCAGGTTCAGGATTTGCCATAGCAAAAACAATTGGCTTTTTTGCCATACTCTCAATCATTTCCGGAGTCAAAATATTTCCCTTACTCACACCTATAAAAACATCTGCTCCTTTGATTGCGTCTTTCAAGCTGCCGTTAAGATTATTTTTGTTTGTAATGTTAGCAAGCCTGATTTTGACCGGATTGTTTTCCAAATCTTCCCTTGTTCTTGAAATAATCCCCTTGGAATCACACATAATTATCTCACGAACCGGCTCACATACATTTTTATCATGTCCAACACATAGCAATAAATCCGCAATAGCAGTTCCAGCTGCTCCAGCGCCACTTATAACTACTTTAAGCTCTGGCAGTTTTTTGCCTGCTACCCTTGCGCTGTTAATAAGCGCCGCAAGAAGAACTATAGCTGTTCCATGTTGATCATCATGAAAAACCGGAATACCTATATCCTGAAGGGAATTTTCTATCTCAAAACAGCGCGGAGCTGATATATCTTCCAGATTTACACCGGCAAATACGGGAGCAATATTTTTAACAAGACTTATTATTTCATAAGCATTTTGGGTGTTAACGCAGATTGGAAACGCGTCAATTCCGGCATATTCTTTAAAAAGAAGAGCTTTACCCTCCATGACCGGAATGGCAGCATAAGGGCCAATATTTCCAAGTCCCAAAACAGCCGAACCGTCGGATACTATGGCTACCGAATTGTTTTTAATTGTTAAATCGTAGGCTTTGTTTTTATCTTTATCTATTTGCCGGCAGACTTCTGCTACTCCCGGAGTATAAACAAGAGACAAATCATGCCTGTCTTTTACTTTTATTTTGGACTTAACTTCCAGTTTACCTTTTAGTCTTTTATGCAAAACAACAGATTCCTTATAAATATCCATAGTGGGCGGTGCCTGGTTGACTATGTTGGAACTTACTTTCAAAAAAACAT
>MFNJ01000058.1:0-1131 GCA_001782015.1 Candidatus Levybacteria bacterium RIFCSPHIGHO2_01_FULL_36_15 | reverse complement strand
GCGTAAGTCTTGTACATAAAAAACAATACCAAAAATAAGATAAAAAACTGCTAAAATTATTATTAATCTTTTCATATAAATCTCTTTTTTAAAAATGCTCTTCCAGAACCAGACTTTAGATATTTTTCAAAACCATAAGCCTTATATTTATCTGTAAAAACTAAATAAGTTGTCAATTTGACAGGTAATCTTCTCTTGGTTGCTGGTACCCATCCGGAATCATGCCGTTTTAAGCGTTCATCTAAATTATCTGTACATCCAACATAAGTCTTTTCATCATTACAAGTTAACATGCAAACATACCACATAGTTCTAGCGGACTTTGTCCGCCGTAGCTCGACTATACTCGACTTCGCTAAAGCTTCGTCGAGCGAAAGCGGAGGGTGCAGGATTCGAACCTGCGCCTCCAAAAATGGAGACAAGTTTTCGAGACTTGCGCCATGAACCGCTCGGCCAACCCTCCAAAAATCAAGATTCTTCCTCACGTGTTCTTCTGTGAGGAATTTGTTCATAAACTTCTCTCACTTTGCCGATAAGACAAAGTCTCATACCAGTTTGTCTTAAAGCTTTTGCTCTTTGCTCCATATCTTGCACTACCCAATCATTTTTAGAAAAGCCAAACCTTTGAGCCCATTCTGTTATTATTCTTTTGTCTCTTCTTGTTAATTCCCTTCTTCGTTCCATATTATTGATTTAAATAGATGTGCACCCAGGAAATCTATTGACCTTCAACCTACTTTCAAAGTAAGCCTTTGATGCGCCCTTGGCGAGAATCGAACTCGCATAGCAGGATCCGCAATCCTGCGGTCTATCCATTAGCCTACAAGGGCATTAATAAGATGCTCCATCCCCCCTCAATTCTGATTGACATCAGAATTCGGGTTACAGGCGCAAAATTACAAGTTCCAAGAGTATTTTAGAAGATTTGACTAATTTTATCAATCAAACTATTTCTCAAGAGGAAAATTAACAGCCAGCCAATCAGCAGATTTTTCCATAAATGTAGGTTTTATATACTCTCTGTAAGGTAAAAAATTAATCAGTGTTCTTCTTATGTGTTCATGGGATATGCCCTCAAGAGGCAACTTTAATTCCCCTGGGAAAAAATTCCGGGTTCTCAGGTTTAAAACA
>MFNJ01000057.1 GCA_001782015.1 Candidatus Levybacteria bacterium RIFCSPHIGHO2_01_FULL_36_15 | reverse complement strand
AAACCTCATTTCGCTGCCATTCTTCGATTAGGTATGACTGATGATCATCCGTTGAATTTTCTGATAGTTTCAACAATAATTACCGGTCTGTCGTCTTTAAACTCTAATTTTCCATCAATAATTACAATAGAATCCTTTATTAAAACGTTTCTTGCAGTTTCAAATGTTTTGGGAAAAACTACGCATTCTATAGTATATCCTGATTGATCTTCAATGGTCACAAAAGCCATTTCACTGTTTGTCTTTTTTGTCAGAATTTTTTTCATTTGAGAAATCAAGCCTCCTGTTTTTATTCTTCGGCTGTTTTTTTCTTCCTGCAATTCTGCAATCCTATGTGTTATGCTGGACTGAATCTTTTCAAAATTCTGGTGCATGGGGTGATCTGAAAGGAAAAAACCTAAAAATTCTCTTTCAAAACTTAACTTTTCCTGATCAGAAAAATCTTCTATGCTGGGCATAAGTTTCTGATCAATTTCAGAGTCACTTGAAGTTTGTGAATCTTCAAACATATCAAAAAGTCCGACCTGCTGTTTTGATTTATTTTTCTCTTCTCTGTTTATTTTTTCAGTCACTGCCTGCATTCCTGAAAGAAGAGCTGCACGGTTTCCAAATTCATCCATCGCGCCAGCTTTTATAAGACTTTCAATAGTTTTTTTATTTACTTTTGAAAGGTCAACTCTTTTTGCAAATTCATAAAAATTTTTAAATTTTCCTTTTTTTCTTGCTTCAATAATTGTAGAAATCGCCGCTTCCCCCACATTTTTAATTGCAGACAAGCCAAATCTGATTTTGGTTTGCTCTTCAATCGTAAAGTCAGAATCAGAGTAATTTACCGTCGGAGACAGAACTTTAACTTTTAGCCTTCTGCATTCCGCAACGGCTTGAGAGATTTTTTCATTTTTAACAGGTCCGGTTGTTCCTCTTGATTCTGCAGTAAGCAGTGCTGTCATAAACTCAACGGGATAATTTGCCTTAAGATATGCAGTTCTGTAGGCAATCGTTGCGTAACATGCAGCATGAGCTTTTCCAAATCCGTATCCTGCAAACGGCTCAAACAGTAACCAAAGGTTTTGTGCACCTGTTTTATTCATTCCGTTATCAACACAACCTTGAACAAATTTATCATGCTGTTTTTTCATTTCAGAAGGAATTTTTTTGCCTACGGCTTTTCTTAGCTTATCTGCTTCAAGCCAGGAATAACCTGCAACATTTATTGCGATAAGCAAAAGATCATCTTGAAAAGTAAGTATTCCATAAGATTCTTTTAATATGTTTTCAAGTCTTGGATCAGGGTAGATTATGAGAGACGGATTATTTTTTCTTCTAATAAATTCTGGAATATTTGCCATTGGTCCGGGGCGGTAAAGCGCGACCATTGCCTGCAGATCAAATATTGTCGTTGGCTTAAGTTCTTTTATATATCTTCTCATTCCGGGTGACTCAAGCTGGAAAATTCCGGTTGTTTCGCCTGATGAAAGAAGATCGTATGTTTTTTTATCTTCAACAGATATTGTTGAGAAATCAATGTTTGCACCCTGGTTTTCTTTTATAAATCTAAGCGATTCCTGAATAATAGTTAAATTTCTTAAACCCAGAAAATCTATTTTTAAAAGTCCTACACCGTCCTCTCCAACAGTGTACATGTCGTACTGTGTCACGATTTTGTCTCCATTTGTTTCCCTCTGTAGCGGAGTATATTCCGTAAGGTTTTTGTCTGCTATTACAACACCTGCCGCGTGGGTAGATGCGTGTCTTGCAACGCCTTCAAGTTTTTTTGCCAGGTCCAGTAGTCTTTTTGTATCAGGTTCCGTAATGTAAGCTTTTTTAAGGTCCGGACTTTGGCCAAGGGCTTTTTCAATAGTCATCGCATGACCCTGCCAGCCGGGCGGTATCATTTTTGCAAGCCTGTCAGGAACAGCATAGGGCATTCCAAGAGCGCGGCCCACATCTCTTACGGAACCTCTGGCTTCCATAGTACCAAAGGTTATAATTTGCGCGACTTTATCCTGACCGTATTTTTTAGTGACATACTCAATTACTTCATCACGCCTGTTGTCCGCAAAATCCAGATCAATATCTGGCGGTGAAGGGCGCATCGGGTTTAAAAATCTTTCAAAAGGCAGTTTGAAAAACAAGGGATCAACGTCTGAAATTCTTAAAGCATAAGATATTATTGAGCCTGCATTTGAGCCGCGGCCCGGACCAACAGTTATTCCGTTATTTTTAGCCCAATTGACAAAGTCTGAGACAATAAGAATATACGTTTCATAACCTTTTTTAATAATAATTCCAAGCTCATACTCAACTCTTTCTTTAATTGTATCTGTAATGACAGGATACCTTCTTTTAATCCCCTCATATACCTGCTTTTTTAAATACTCAACAGATGATAAGTTTTCCGGTACGCTGAAAATTGGCATGATCCATTTACCAAGAGTAATTTCAACATTGCACATGTTGGCAATCTTCAAAGTATTTTCTATTGCCTCCGGGATATCTCTGAAAAGATTTGCCATTTCTTCAGCCGGCTTAATATAAAAATCCGGTGAATCTATCATGGTTAATGGCCTGTTTGTTTCAAGTATTGTTGTTTGCGTTTGAATCGCAAGCAGAACATCCTGAGCCTGCGCATCATCTTTTCTTATATAGTGATTATCATTTGTTGCAACCAGAGGTATTCCCATCTTCTTTGACAAATTAACAAGTTTTTCATTTAGACCTTCCTGCGGAGGAACATTGATATGTTTTTGCAGTTCCAAATAGAAATTTTCAGTTCCAAAAATATCAAGTAATTTTTTAGTTTTTTTTAAAGCATCCTCTTCCTGATTGTTTACAAGCGGTTCTGAAATATATCCGTTTACGCAGGCGGAAAGGCAAAACAACCCTTCATGATATTTGTCCAAAAGTTCTATGTCGGTCCTGGGTTTATAATAAAAACCTTCCAGATTTGAAAAAGAAACAATCTTCATCAGATTTTTATACCCGATGTTATTTTTTGCCAAAAGTATAAGATGGTTATAATCCTTGTCGTGTTCAGGTTCTTTATCTTTCAGTGACCTTTTTGCAACATATACTTCGCAGCCTATTACTGGTTTTATACCCTTTTCAATACATGTTTTGTAAAACTTAACAGCTCCAAACATATTGCCGTGGTCTGTTATGGCAATGGCCTTCATTCCTTGACTTTTTACGTAATCCACCATGTCGCTGATCTTTGACAGACCGTCAAGCAGAGAATATTCGGTATGATTGTGAAGATGAACAAAATCCGCCATACTCTTATTGTCTCATATTAAGAACTGTTGGTTTCCTTTGGTGGCTCAGGCTCATAACCAAAAATTATGGTTTTATTTCTGCCATTCTCTTTTGCTTCATATAAAGATTGATCTGTTCTGGTAATTAATAACCCTGAGGATAAACCTGGACTAAATATACTTCCTCCAATACTTACGGTTACAGGAATTGTTAATCTTTTTTCGCTTTGGTTCTCATAAGTTGTAACAACATACGGTCTTTCTTCAATAGACGATCTTAACCTTTCAGCCACATGGAAAAGGGTCTTTTCATTTGGAACACCCGGTAAGATTGCATAGAACTCTTCTCCTCCGTATCTCCCAATAAGGTCCTGTTTTTTATTAAAAGGTAAGTTTCTTACTATAAAATCGAGTATTTCTGGAGGCCTTGGATTTCTGCCTGTTGATATTTGTCGTAAACTTGACGATAAAGTTTTTGCAGTTTGAGATAAAACATTGTCTCCAGCACGATGGCCGTAAGCATCATTTACTCCTTTAAAATGATCTATATCAAACTCTAATAACCCAAACTCCTTTTGCTTTAATATCTCATCTCTTAATTTTGTCTCCAGTGCTCTTCTGTTAGGTAATCCGGTTAAAAAGTCCAGAAGCGCTTTTCTTTTATACCTTTCAATATTTCTTTCACGCGCAGTTAAAGATCTTCCAACAATTTGCGCCATTTGCTCTTCGGTTAATTTTCCCGCGTGTACTTGCGAGAAAAGGGTTCTCATCCAATCCGTGTTTGTTTCAAGTGTTTTTTGGACGAGTTCTTTTTCCTTCTCTCTTTTTTCTTCTATTCCTGAGGGCTCAGAGTCAGCATTTTCAAACATTTGAAATATATTATATCGTATATTCTATTTTTTTAGAAGCATTTCTAAAGTGTTTTTGATAAGTTGAGGATTTATCTTTTTACCTTGAAGTTTTTTGTTTACAGCTCCAATCAGAAATCCGATAACTTGCATTTTTCCATTCCCGTAAGCTTCTGCTGCCTGCGGATTTTCCTTGATCACTGTTTCAATTTTTTTCTTGTCTTCATCTGTAATAACCTCCAGAATATCTTTTTTTAAAAGCAGCATTTCTTCAATCAGTTGTGCAGGTAAAGTAGTTTCAGGATTAAACGTTTTGTCATTTATCATCCTGTTTGCAATTTGTTTAGGTGTGATGCTTTCTTTTAAGCCAATTATCACCCCTTCTTCGAAATAATCTGCGGTTTGTTTTTCACGGGCTAATATTTCGGAATCATAAAAAGATAGCAAATATTCTTTTGCGAATCTTTGGATTTTTTCATCAGGGAGCTCTGGAATTTTTTCTTTTATTTTTTCTACATAGGTCTTATCAATTTTTATGGGTGGTATATCAGGTTCCGGAAAATATCTGTAGTCATGAGCTTCTTCTTTTATTCTTTGTGAAACAGTTTTGTTTTTGATATCATCCCATCCTCTTGTTTCCTGAACAGGTATTTCCCCTTTTTCCAGTATTTTCATTTGCCTTTCAATTTCATAATTAATCGCTTTTTCAACAAATCGAAATGAATTAATATTTTTCACTTCTACTTTATAGTTCGGTAATTTTTCAGTATCAAGTTTTATGTTTTCAGTCGTAAGTTCGCGAAGCGATATATTCGGTTCAAGTCTCATATTGCCTTTTTCCATATCCGCGTCTGAAACTCCTAAATACCTGATAATTCTTTGAAGCTTTGTTAGGAATATTTTTGCTTCCTCTGCTGAGGCAATATCGGGTTCGGTTACTATTTCTACAAGAGGTACGCCAGATCTGTTAAAATCTATATACGAATGTTCATCTTGATTTCCCGATGGATGAATCAATTTGGCTGTATCTTCTTCCATGTGAACGCGTCTAATTCTAATTCGTTTAGAATCTTGGGCACTGGATTTAATGTTTAGGTAGCCATCAATTCCAAAAGGATTTATATATTGGCTTATTTGGTATCCCTTCGGAAGATCGGGATAAAAATAGTTTTTTCTTTCAAAATAAGAAAAATCCGTTATTTTACATTGCAGGGCAAGCGCGATCATTACACAATATTCATTCGCTGTTTTGTTTGGATAGGGCAGCGCGCCGGGAAGACCTAAGCATACGGGGCAAGTATACGTATTAGGTTCTTCCCCAAAATATTTTGCCGGACATCTGCAAAACATCTTGGTTTTAGTATTCAACTCTACATGTATTTCAAGGCCAATGATTGGTTTATGATTTATGTTTTTCATAATTTTGGATTAGATTTATAAAATTCAGTTTCCTGCTCAAAAGCGAAACCTATTCTGAACAAAAGTTCTTCGGAAAAATGAGGTCCCAGAATTTGAATTCCTACTGGAAGTTCTTTTGCAAATCCTGCCGGAACTGATAGGCCGGGAATTCCGGCAAGGTTTGCAGTAACAGTAAAGACGTCAGACAAATACATTTTTAACGGATCGTTGACTTTCTCTCCCAACTTCCACGGCAATGTGGGAGATACCGGCGCAATTATTGCATCTACTCCGTTTGACGCGTCAAATACCTTATCAAAATTCTGTTTTATAAGAGTTCTTGCCTGCATAGCTTTTTTGTAATAAGCGTCGTAATATCCGGCAGATAAAGTATAAGTCCCAAGCATTATCCTTCTTTTTGCCTCGTCACCAAAATAGCTTCTGTCATTTCCAAATCTTATTCCGTCGTATCGGGCTAAATTTGATGAAACTTCAGACGGCTGAATAATATAATAACAGGCAATTGAATATTCGGTGTGGGGTAGAGAGATTTCTATAATTTCTGCTCCAAGCTTGTTTAGCTTTTTAATTGCGTTTTCAAAAGTTAATAAAACATCAAGCTCCATTCCTTTCTCTTTAGTTGTGTATTCTTTTGGGATTCCTATTTTCAGCCCCTTAATTCCTTTATTTAAATTTTCAAGGTAATTAGGAACCGGATTTTGTGAAGTCGTTGCGTCAAACATATCATTTCCGGCTGTTATGTTTAATATTAAAGCGTTGTCGCGAACAGTTTTTGTAAAATGACCAATAGAATCAAGTGAAGAAGCCATTGCTATGACTCCGTATCTACTTACTCTTCCATACGTTGGCTTCAAACCTACTGTGTTTGTAAATGAAGCAGGAAGTCTGATAGATCCTCCTGTATCGGTACCTGTAGCAGCAAGCACAAAAGATGCAGCAACTGAGGCGGCAGATCCGCTGCTTGATCCGCCTGGTACATATTCTTTATTCCAGGGATTTTTTGTAGGTCCAAAATCTGAATTCTCTCCACTTGATCCGTGAGCCCAAGCGTCGCAGTTTAGTTTGCCAAGAATAATTGCTCCGGCATCTTTTAATCTTTGGACTACCGTTGAATCATAAGGTGGAGTATAATCTTCCAAAACTTCTGAAGAAGCTGTAGTTTTTATGTCTTTGGTTGAAAATAAATCCTTAAGCCCCATCGGAATTCCGAATAGAGGCAAGCTCACGCCTTCATTTTTTAATAGTTCGTCTTTTCTTTTTGCTTCCTGGAGTGCTTCTTCTTCACAAAGTGTAATAAAGCTGTTAATTTGAGGATTATATTTTTTGATTCTTTCAAAGTAGACCTGAATGATTTCAGTTATGGAAAATTTCTTATTTCTGTAACCATCTAAAACTTTTTCAATTGTCAATTCTTCAATATTCATTCTTTTTCAAGTATGGCCTTGACTTTAAAAAGGCCGTTATGCTGAGATTTTGCATTTTTAAGAGCTTCCTGAGCATTTAAACATGGTTGTGTCTGGTCATCCGTTCTTCCTACATTGACAAGTCCGGTAACCTGAGCTGTTGGTTCAACATTTTTTGTGTCCACCTCATTTAATTTGTCAATGTAGTTTAGGATATCTGAAAGCTGTTTTTCAAATTTTTTTTCTTCATCGGGATTAAGTTTTAAATTTGCGAGCTTAGCGACATGTTTAATATCAATTTTCATATAATTAAGATTGTTAATTGTTTGATTATTATATTGTTGATAATTTAAATAAACAATTAAGCAATTTAGCAATGAAAAAATAGCAATATATCCGAATTATACTTAAGATAGGTACCTTCTTACAATAACCTGTTTTGCTTCGTCTTCCAGAACATGATTTTCATCTTTTATCTCAACTACTCTGTTGTATTTTGTAAAGATGGCTTTTTGAATAAGAAAATCTGCAAGTTCCCAATTTTTGGGCAAGATTGGGCCATGCAGATAAGTGCCAATTGCGTTTTTATAAAAAATTCCTTCGGTTTTGTCTCCCCCATTATTTCCGTAACCGTGTATAACTTTTGCAAACGGTTCAATATTTTTTCCAAGATATGTTCTTCCACCGTGATTTTCAAAACCAACAAGTAAAGATTTATGGTTTATGAGATTTGATTTATGAATATTTCCCTCTTTTTTTAAGTCATTAATCTTAAATCTTAAATCATCAATTCTTACAATTATATCTCCAATCAGGCGATTATTGTGAATGCCTGGATTTTCAGTATAAAGGTCAAAAATAGATAGTCCATCAATCATCATTCCGTCGGCTGTTTTATAGTATCTTCCCAAAAACTGATAAGCACCGCAGATAAAAAGCCCTGGAACATTGTTTTCAATTGCAGATTTTAAATTATTGCCTTTTTTTTCAAGTAGATCTTTGTTTACAATTTCCTGCTGTTTATCCTGGGCTCCGCCCATAAATAAAATATCACTCTCAAGTATCTCTTTTTTATCCTGTTCAAGGCCAATTCTTTTAACGTCCGCTTTTATTCCCAGTTCCTCACACCTTTTTGACAGTACAATAATGTTTCCCCTGTCACCGTACGTGCTCATTAAATCCGGATACAACCAGCCAATTGTTAAATAATAATCAATTTTTTTCATATAAGCTTTTTTCCATTAACAATTTTTCTGATATCAAGCATTCCGGAATAAGTTGCCAAAATAAATAACGTTTCATTTTCTGCTGCTCTGTCCGTCGCGATTTTTACGGAATTTTTTAAGTCCGGAATAACAAAAATATTACTTCCTAAACTGTATAAATCCTCATTTATTTTTCTTGTTTCTAAATTACCGGAAATGTATTTAAACCTTATAGCCAAATCAAAAGTTCTGTCTCCTGATATATATATTTTATTTACTTTTTCTATGATATTTTCAAAATCAACGTCCCAGATCCATGAAATATCACGTCCATCAGGAATCCTGTCATTTAAAACGATCAAAGCGTTTTTATTTTTAATGCTTGATTCAGAAAGCGCTTCTATGGATTGATTAAACCCTGTAGGATTTTTTGATAGGAGTATTATTAAATTTCGCCCTTGAAATTTTACAATTTCCTGTCTTCCGAATGCTGGTTTAAAGCCCTCAATGTATTTTTCAATTTTCTCAAATTTGATATCAAAAACTGTTGAAACAAGAAGCATTGCGGCATTTATATTATAGATATTATATTTCCCAAAGAGAGGATATTTTATTTTAAGATCCGAAAACGTAGATATTCTATCAGGTTTTAACCCGCACTTTGCACAATAGTAATCACCCAGATGAGAATAGGAAATCGCATTATAGACAAGTTTACTTGAACACTTTGGACAGTATATTGAATCTACATCATGCGGAATGTCCTTTTTTTTCATAAAAGATTTATCTATTCCGAAAAAGAAATTTTTTGTTTTTAAATTTTTGCTCAGATAATAAACTTGAGGATCGTCTCCGTTTAGAAAAAGAAAGGTGTTTTTGTCTAAATCCGAAAGAGATTGTTCCCACTTTAACGCTATAGTATTTACTTCCCCATATCTATCAAGCTGATCTCTGAATAAATTCAAGATCACAATTGCCGCGGGATGTTTTATTTCTTTTAAAATTAACGGTAAAGAATTCTCATCAACTTCAAATATCGCTGTTTCATATGTTAGTTGCCCAAAAATATTCGAGTATTTTATCATTGTTGATGTAATGCCGTTTAAAAGATTTGCGCCCTCCTCATTTTGAAATACCCTTATTGAGTTTTTTTCAAGCAGATATTGTGTTAATTTGGCAGTTGTTGTTTTTCCGTTTGTTCCGGCGATTAATATAACTTTTAATTTTTTATTATTTTCAATCTGTTCTTTAATGAAGTTTTTGTTTAGAGCAAGCGCTATATGACCGGGCCATGTGGAACCCGAACCTATATTAAATAAGGTAATAGCTTTGGAAATTATTTTGCAAGCAATTATTATTGCGACGTTTGTTATTTTCATTACATTGCCCGAAGTATTCTGATTCTGTCTTCAGCCGGGGGGTGGGTGCTGAACAGATTCAACAGCCAGTTTTTGTTATAGTTGCTTTTAAAAGGATTGTCTATAAACAAGTGCGCAGTTGCAAGATTTGCACTTTTCATTATGTGGCGGTCAGAAGCTATTTTTTCCAGTGCGCAGGCAAGTCCTTCCGGGTAACGCGTCAGAAGCGCACCATCCGCATCTGCCAGATATTCCCTTCTTCTTGATACGGCAAGCTGTATTAAAGTTGCGATAATTGGGGAGAGAATAGCAGCAAATACAGCAACAAGCATAAATATTGTATTGTCCCGTCTGTTAGAATCTCTACCGGAAATGTTTCCCCACCACATATTTCTTAAAAAAATATTCGAAAGCATAGCCACAACTCCCACAAGAATTGCCACAACACTCATGAGTCTGGTATCATAATTTTTAACATGAGACAGTTCATGAGCAATTACACCTTCAAGTTCAATTTTATCTAGTTTTTGAAGAAGGCCTGTAGTTGCTGCTACAGCCGCGTGCTTCGGGTCGCGTCCGGTTGCAAAAGCATTTGGAGCAGAATCATTTATTACATATATTTTTGGTGTAGGTAGTCCTGACCCGATACTTAAATTTTCAACAGTTTCAAAAAATGTTTTGAATTCAGTTTTCTTTGCAGGTTTTGCTCCGGAAAGCGCAAGGACAATCTGGTCAGAATAATAGTATGAAGCAAAAGTATAGATGCCTGAAAAAATAAGCATTGCTCCTGCAAAGGAAAGACCATCTCCACCCAGTGCTTTACTTAGAATGTATGAGATAGTCAGGACAAAGAGTATAAATATAAACATTACAAAAATTGTTTTTCTTTTGTTCGCGGAAACTGCGTCGTAAATGGTCATAACTAAAACTGGACTTTTATGGGTGTTTTTTCTTCACCTTCTGCCTGGAAAAATTCCTCTTCCTTGAAGCCAAAGTATCCTGAAAACAGAAGAGCGGGGAAAGATTTTATTTTTGTGTTATAATCCAAAACATTAGAATTATAAAACTGTCTTGAGTAGGCAATTTTGTTTTCCGTATCAGTAAGTTCCCCCTGCAAGCTTAAAAAATTTTGGCTTGCTTTAAGCTCCGGATAACCTTCCGCAACTGCAAAAAGGCTTTTTAAAGTCTCTCCTAATGCGTTATTTGCGTCAGCCTTTTCTTTGGGAGTTTTAGCACTTAAAAGCTGAGATCTTGCTTTGGTAACTTCCTCAAACACACTTTTTTCATGTTTTGCGTATCCTTTTACAGTTTCAATTAGGTTTGGAATAAGATCAAATCTTCTTTTGAGCTGGACGTCTATTGTGCTTAGAGCTTCCTTAATCCTTTCTTTTAAAGTGACAAGAGAATTATAAGTGAGCCAAAAATAGGCAACGGTTAAAACTGTGATTATAATTAAAATTTGAACAAAGGACATATTTTCAATTTTTGCACATCTTATCTTATTTGTCAAATACGGTTTAGTACTATTTTAGCTTTTAAGCCAGGAGTAGAACTTTGAATAGGACAACGTGTTTAATATTTCATTTTTAGTGCACCATCCGCGTCTTACGACTGATACGCCGTAAAGCATATTGGACATTTGAGATACTTCATGGCTGTCAGTATTTATCACAAATTTATTTCCACTATCTTTGGCTTGTTTTACCAACACGTCCGGGAGGTCAAGCCTGGTGGGCCACGCGTTTATTTCTAAAGCCTTATTGTTCTTCTTCGCAAAATCAAATATTCTGTTCCAGTCAGCATCTACTCCCGCTCTTTCATTAAGTATTCTTCCTGTGGGGTGAGCAAGAATTTTGGCTTTGGGATGGGAAAATCCCTTTAAAATCCTTTCTGTCATCTTGCTTTTATCCATATTGAAAACGCTATGGATAGATACAATAGCCGCATCTATCAAAGATAACGATTTATCATCCAATGCTAGCTCACCAGAAGCCAGTATATCTACTTCAAGTAAATTAATTACTCGAATATTTTTATTACTCTTATTAAGTTGTTCAATAGTATGGTTTCTATTTGATAATATTTTATATATTTGATTCATAGAATGCTTTGAAACACTAGGATTATGTTCAGAAAAACCAATATATTCATATCCTAGCCTTCCTGCTTCATCGATCATCTCTTCAAAAGAATTTTGTCCCAGGTCATGGCTTGGTTCTATAGGGTAGTTTGAGTGGATATGCAAATCTCCTTTGATATCATTTTTCTCCACCAGTTTTGGAAGCATGTGTTTTTCAGCAAGTTGTATTTCACCGTTGTTTTCCCTGATCTCCGGTGGGATAAATTCAAGTCCTAAAAATTTGTAAAATTGTTCTTCTGTTTTTATTCTTTTTAAAGGTGTGCCTTTTTCTTTTAAAATTTTAATGCCATACTCTGAAAGAGAAAAGCTTTTTTTCAGAGCGTATTCTCTTAGGGCTATGTTATGGTCTTTTGATCCCGTGAAGTGCTGAAGTAGTGCTCCAAAACTGTTCGGTTCCTGCACCATTAAGTCTATTTGCCTGCCTCCGTTTAATAGTATTGAGGCAGTTCTTTCGCCTTTCTCAATAATTCTTTCTTTTTGCGGATAATTTATAAAGTGAGATAAAACTGCTTGAGGACTATTGGTAGATGTTGCTATATCAATGTCTCCCACTGTCACCACTTTTCTTCTGAGGCTTCCCAGTGGATAAGCCTCAACTACATCTTTTGAAGTTTTAAGGTATTTTATCAGCCGCTGCGCAAGTTCAAAAGCATAAGGTAGTACCATTCGGTTGCTTTTTGTTTTCCCAAGCTTATACTCGTTAATTGCTCTGAGTATGTCTGCCTGGGATTTTTCTCCAAAACTTTCAAGAGCCGCAATTTTTCCTTCTTTTCCCAGCCTTTTTACATCATCAACTACCGTTGCAGGATTTTTTAGATTAAAATTAGCAACAATTTTATAAGCTTTTTTTGGCCCGAAAGACGGTACATCCAGTAAGGGAAAAATGGCAGGAGGTATATTTTTTGTTATTTCATTGAAGTGTTTAACAGAACCCTTTTTTACATATTCTTGAATATAGGACATTATACCTGGTCCTACACCTGGTATTTTTTCAATTTTCTCATAGATAAGGTCGCTTAATTCAGTATTGAGGTGTTCTATACTGTCTGCAGCTTTTTGGTAGGCAATTATCTGAAATCTGTGTTTTTTTTCATCTTTTATGGTATAGACTGCGGCTACATTTCTTAAAAGAGTAACAAATTCTTTATTGCTCATAATACTAATCATAAACATCTTAACAAAAGATTGACTGTTGTTCAATAATTTGTTACCATAGGAACCAGAAAGTTGTGGGGACGTAGCTCAGTTTGGTTTAGAGCGCTTCCCTGTCACGGAAGAGGTCGCGGGTTCGAGTCCCGTCGTCCCCGCAAGCTCAAGTTATCTTGATTCACCAAATTCTGTCCAGGAAGGAGGAATATCAAGTTTAAATGCCAAGAAAAATAGCTAGAAAATACAGAAAAATAGTAAAGGAAAAAGAATTTAAGCAAAATTTGAATTCTGCCAACTTAGTGAACTTAGATTCAACAAAATCTTACACAAGCCTTTTATATGGTGCCTTAACGGTTGTTCTATTATTAGGTTTTCTTATTGTTGGCTCCAAAATATTGTCCCTTAATAAAAATAATAAGGCAGTAATATCAAACGAATCAGCAAAAACATCAGTTGAAAAGGAGAAAAATACTCCAAATTCTGTTAAAACTTATACAGTAAAGCAGGGAGATAGTTTGTGGTCAATTTCTGATGAATTTTATAAAACCGGTTATAAGTGGGGGGAAATTGCTCGTGCAAATAAAATAGCTAGTCCAGAAAATATAGAAATTGGAACAAAGATTGTAATTCCAGAAACTGCGGAGATTAAGACTAAAATTTTAACAGAAGAAGTAAAAAATACAAACAAAGCTGTTGTTGTAGAGAATAAAATTGAAGGCAAAGAGTATACAGTCAAAAAAGGAGATAGTCTTTGGATGATTGCTGTTAGAGCATACGGTGACGGATTTAAGTGGGTTGAGATTGCAAAGGAAAATAACCTTATAAATCCTGGCGTAATTCACGCAGGAAACACTTTCAAAATTCCAAGATTTGCTAATTCTTCCTAGAAAAGATAGTTTAATTATTATAGAATATTAAAGATGTTGAGCATCTTTAATTTAGGTGGAAATATTAAAATTAGAAACTGCAGGTGGTGGGTGATGTTTTAGGCTTGATTGAATAAAGATAAAGTCCCCCACCAAATTATAAGCGGGATTAGTTAAGTGATTTAACGTTACCGGACTTTACCCGGTTAATTTGCGGTAGTAGTTCAACGGTAGAATGTCTCCTTCCCAAGGAGAAGGTTGCCGGTTCGAATCCGGTCTACCGCTCAAAGCAAATTTTACGGAGCAAGGTAGAAAGACGGCCTCCCCGCCTTCAAACGCTTTAACGTAAGCTATGAAAAAATTACATAAAATGACAACGTCAAAACCAATTCTTGCTTTAATGGTTAAGGCTGCTGAAAAATCTGCACGAATTATTCGTGATAATTTCCGTCGAAGTAGAGACTATGAAGACAAAAAGTCTCATATTGATATCGTTACGCAAACGGATCTTGAGTCTCAAAAGAAAATTCACGAATTTTTAACATTAGGGATGAAAGATCTCGGGTTTAATGATGCCGAGATAGGATTTGTGGAAGAAGAGAGTGGAAATAATAAAATTAAACATCATAATTTTATAGTTGATCCTATAGATGGCACAACAAACTTTTCCTCAGGTATCCCTTTCTCATGTGTCTCAATTGGCTACGCTCTTGGCCAGAAAATAAAAATTGGTGTAGTTTTTGAGCCATTTTCAGAAACTATGTATTGGGGAGAGATCAATAATGGTTCTTTTGTAAGGAGTCATCTATTAGGAGAAAGACGTCTTCGTCTACAGATAAAACCGATGAAAACATGGATTATTGGAGCACATTTAAATGGCTTAGAAGTTGTAAACACTCAATTTGCTATGTATCGAAAAATATATCCACATGTTAGAGGTCTAAGAAATGTTGGCTCACTAACTTTAGATCTATGCTTCATGGCAGACAATGTCATAGACGTTGTATTTAATATGGGTTGCTATTTCTGGGATTTAGCAGCAGCAAGCGTGATTTTAAATGAAGCTGGTGGAGCTATCTATGATAATCAAAGCCAAGAATTAAAATTTGATTGGGTTAATACGAAGAAAAAATATCATCTGATGGCATGTCATCCCCAAATTAAGAAAGAGGTCTTATCTTTGTATATATGAAAAAAACTATAAGTTCGGGAGGCGTTGTATTAAACAAGAAAGGAGAAGTACTTGTTGTAAATCAGCGTGGAACTTCGTGGTCTCTGCCCAAAGGCCATGTAGAGAAAGGTGAGGATTTTGTTAATGCGGCAAAAAGAGAGATTAAGGAAGAATCAGGAATAGGTGATTTGCAAATAATAGGAGAACTTGGAAGTTATAAAAGGCCAAGAATAGATGATCCTTCAGAGATAAAAACAATTCATATGTTCCTGTTCAAAACCAATGAATCGGCTTTAAAACCTACAGATTCGCAAAATCCGGAAGCTCGATGGGTAAACAAGGATGAAGTTGAAAACT
>MFNJ01000056.1:56101-56243 GCA_001782015.1 Candidatus Levybacteria bacterium RIFCSPHIGHO2_01_FULL_36_15 | reverse complement strand
CAAAATCAAAAGCTCTACTTCCAGCTATTTTTCTATAGTCTATTTCACCACTTCTATATAAAGTTGCCATTCTATTTTTCTGCCATTCACGGAATGAGTCAGAAACAATTTTTGCTCCGGGAAATTTTAGTTGATAATCCTT
>MFNJ01000056.1:51133-56088 GCA_001782015.1 Candidatus Levybacteria bacterium RIFCSPHIGHO2_01_FULL_36_15 | reverse complement strand
GGAGGAAAAACGAGAGTTACTTAATTTTGTATTTTTGAACTTTAGATTACAAGACAAAAAGGTCGTTCCTACGCTCCATAATGGGTTTGATGTGATAGCATCGCGGACAAAAAACCGAGATCTGCTGCGGGACAGGGATTCGAACCCCAATTAACGGATTCAGAGTCCGCTGTGCTACCATTACACCATCCCGCAATGTTTGAAAATTTCTTTTAATTTTTCTCTTCCTATTCCTGATTTGTAATATTTTTCTCTTTTTCTTGCTTCTGTTTGTTGTTTATATTCTTCAATTTTTAATAAAATCCAAGGCTTAAATCTTTTAGTATAATAGTTCTTCCCTTCATTGTGTTCTCTCAGCCTTCGTTCGATATTGTTTGTAAATCCAACATAAGATTTCTTGTAATTTTTACTTTTTAATATGTATACAAACCACATTTAAGTCCTAATTTTTATTCGCCTAAGGCGAACCATTACACCAGCCTCGCCGGCTAGGCGGGCCATCCCGCAATAGACTATATTTTACTAAATTACTCATCTTATTGCCAGGACTTGAAGTATGGGTGTATAATATTCTGGTTATTGAAATATTAAGAAATTTTGTTTATACTTTTTTTGTAACCTCGTGATATTATTTTTCTAAAGGCAGTTTTTTGATGATTTGGTGTTTGTTTTTGGAAAAACTATATAAAAGAGGGTTGACAGTTAGCAAAGATTATGCTAGACTGCTAATACATTTGAACCTGAAATTGTCAAGGAGTTTTAAAATATGATGATAATAAGTGACAAACCAAATGAAAAAATAGTTCCTGTTATTCCGATAAGGGATGGTATAGTTTTCCCCCACACAGAATCAATTCTTACTTTTGGCAGGCCAAAAAGTCTGGCAGCTCTTGAATCCGCATTCCAGGGTGAAAGAGTAGTGTGTTTTGTTCTGCAGAAAAATCCAAAACAAAACGATCCTGAACCTTCTGACCTCTATGAAATGGGAACAGTTTCCCATATAGAAAGAATGATAAGATCCGAGGGTGAGGTAAATGCTTTGGTTAAGGGACTGGCTCGCGCGAAAATTCTTTCCTATGAAGATAAAGGTACATATCTTTTGGCAAAAATAGAAGAAGTTGATGAGCCTGCTATTGATTCACCGGAAATAAAAGCTCTTTCAAACCACTTGATCAGCGAATTTAAAAAAGCTTTAAGTCTTGGAAAACAGGCTGACTTTCTGGTTTTTATGAATATTATGTCTGAAATATCGCCATCTGAGCTTGCCGATCAGATCGCATCCACTTTGGATTTAAAAGGTACGGAAAGACAGGAAATTCTTGAAACAATAGATATTAAAAGAAGACTTGAACGAGTGCTTGAGTTTCTAACAAAAGAGGTTAAGGTTCTGGAGATAGAGAAAAAAATATCTACCAAAACACAGGAACAGTTTGAAAAAAGCGCAAAAGAAGCAATCTTGCGCGAAAGGCTTAAAACAATTGAAAAAGAGCTTGGAGAAAATGAAGACAGTGAAACAAAAGAGCTTCTGGAAAAAATAAAGAAAGCCGCAATGCCAAAAGACGTTGAGGAAAAAGCAAGGAAGGAGCTCAGGAAACTTCAGCAGACAACCCCCTATAATCCGGAAGCAGGATATATCAGAAATTACCTTGAGTGGCTGATAGCGCTTCCCTGGAGCGTAAAAAGTAAGAACAATATAAATATAAAAACTGCGGAGAAGATGCTCGATGAAGATCACTATGGTCTTACTAAAGTAAAGGAAAGAATTATAGAATATCTGGCGGTTCATAAACTTGCCGGGCGCATGAAAGGACCAATTCTTTGTTTTGCCGGGCCTCCGGGAGTAGGTAAAACTTCCATAGGTAAGTCAATCGCAAGAGCTTTGGGAAGAAAATTTGTAAAGATTTCACTTGGAGGTGTGCGTGATGAAGCAGAAATAAGAGGACACAGAAGAACTTACGTTGGAGCGCTTCCGGGAAGAATTATCCAGGGAATAAAAGACGCGGGAACAAAAAATCCGGTATTTATGCTGGATGAGATAGATAAAGTAGGCACTGACTTTAGAGGTGATCCCTCAGCTGCGCTTCTTGAGGCGCTTGACCCTGAACAAAATAATATGTTTTCAGATCACTATCTTGAGGTGGCCTTTGATTTGTCTGATGTAATGTTTATTACAACTGCAAATGTGCTGGATACAATACCGCCTGCGCTTCGTGACAGGCTTGAGATAATAAACTTTGCCGGATACACGGAAGATGAAAAATTTCATATCGGAAAAGATTTTCTGCTCAAAAAACAGCTTGAAGCGCATGGTCTGAAACAGGATAACATTGAGATAACAGATGAGGCGCTTCACCACATTATAAGGCGTTACACAAGAGAAGCAGGGGTAAGAAACCTGGAGCGGGAAATGTCTGCTGTATTCAGAAAAACTGCCAAGGGTATTGCTGAAGGAAACAAGGAAAAAATTGTAGTTAAGGAGAATAGCGTAGCAAAGTTCTTGGGACCCGCAAAGTTTTCCGCAACTATCATTGAAAAAGAGGATGAAGTGGGAATGTCAACCGGTCTTGCCTGGACAGAAGCAGGAGGAGACATACTTTTTATTGAAGTTGCTTTCATGCCGGGACGCGGACATCTGACTTTGACTGGCCAACTTGGAGATGTTATGAAGGAAAGCTGCCAGGCTGCCATGTCTTACATAAGAGCACGCGCAAAGAAATTTGGAATTAGGGAGAACTTTTTCCAGAAATTGGATGTTCATGTTCATGTTCCGGAAGGCGCAGTTCCAAAAGATGGTCCTTCTGCGGGAACCGCAATTACTACAGCTTTAGTTTCCGCATTTACAAAAATACCCGTAAATCATTTGTTAGGAATGACAGGTGAAATAACTTTACGTGGGAGAGTTCTTGAGATAGGAGGAGTTAAAGAAAAAGTAATCGCTGCCCACCGTGCAGGACTTAAAATTATAATCATGCCAAAAGAGAACAAAAAGGATCTGGAAGACGTACCAAAAGAAGTTACCAAAGACCTGAAGTTTGTCTTTGTATCACATCTTGATGAGGTTTTAAAAGTTGCTCTCACAAAACCGCTTCCAAATTATGAAACAGAGGAAGAACCAAAGAAACTCCAAATTCATAAACAACCCACGCCTGTTGACTAAAACTTTCCAATGTGCTGGTCATACAGAATTAATACGACTTACGCAAAACACGTCATGCTGAACTTGTTTCAGCATCTAGCGGGATTCTAAAATGAATTCAGAATGACAAAAAATGCGTAAGTCGTATTAACTTTATGTCCAAAATGTGCTATAAAATATAATGTGGATGATCATATTGAGATCTTTGAAGAAGACTGGGTTATGATGATGGTAAATTAAGAGTTACTTTCTCATCGAATGATACTTTCTACTTTCTGGAACCTGGATCAACTAGTTACTATGAAAGAAATTGAAATTAAATAAATTATTTTTCCACTCCCAAATCTTTCAGCTTTGCATCCGTGGTGGTAAGTGGCTCCAACCGGATTCGAACCGGTGTTACAGCGTTGAGAACGCTATGTCCTAGGCCTCTAGACGATGGAGCCTTACCAAATATTTTATCCCATTACGTTCTTAAAAACAAACTTTAAAAACGTAAATTCTCTTACAATATTTTAAATTTTAAGAATTAAAGATGTGCATATATAATCGCGTTTTCTTACATAAAAATAAAAAGATCTTTTTTGATTGCTTCGTATATACTTAGTACATATTGACATCATTGTAAGAAATTTCTATATTGTTAGTGATATTGATTCATAGATCTCTTCAGGCAGGCATTTAAAGTTTTTTTGCCGGAATAGAGGCTTATTATGGGCGTGTCGACGAATTAGCCTTTCATAGAAATTTATGATACAGTTTGAATATGTCTGTTTCTGCCCAGAATAAAATAGTCGCTGATTTTGAAAAGAAACTGTTTGATTCTGCATTAGGCGCAGATCATGCGTATCGAAAGCTGAATCGATTAATCAGCTTTAACGCAATTGCAGCATCTCTGCAAAAAACATATAGCCACTTAGGACAAAAAGGTATTCCGGCAGTACGGGGACTTAAAGCAATGTTATTACAATTTTGGGAAGATTACTCAGACAGGGAGATGGAGGCAGCGGTACGTGAAAATCTGGCAATTAGATGGTTTTGTGGATTTTCTCTCACAGAAAAAACTCCTGACCACTCATATTTTGGTAAGTTTAGGAAACGGATTGGCACACAACATTTAGCAGACATTTTTAATTCCATTAATGAAAGGCTGCAAAAAGAGGGTTTGTTTGGCAATATTTTTTACTTCATTGACGCCTCAACTATTATCACCAAATCTGCTTTGTGGGAAGAAAGGGATAAAGCAATTAAAGACGGTCATGACAAGCTCAATAATCTGATTGTTAAAGACTACGCAGTTGATAAAGAGGCCAGATGGGGAGCAAAATCAAAGAAAAACATCTGGTTTGGGTACAAAAGACATATTGTTGTTGATATGCGCTATGGATTGATCAGCAAAACAACTATTACGCCGGCAAATGTATTGGATTATCAGGTCGTTGAACAAATCTGTCCAAAACAAGGCTATGTATTTATGGACAAACTTTATGACACGAAGAAAACTGACCAAAAGATAAAAGCCAGTGGTTGTTCGCCTGGAACAATCAGAAAAAACAGCAATCCAAACAAAAACAAGGACTTGGATAAATGGCGGTCTGCCATAAGAATGCCCTATGAGGGCACATTCTCAAAACTGCCAAAAAGAGCCAGGTACAGGGGTAAAACAAAGATGGCTTTCCAAAACTTCGGAGAATCCATAAGTTACAATCTCAAAAAAGCACTTCAATATCTCCCAATAACAGTATACAACTAACAGTTTTTCAAGTACTGACAAACTTTTTTAAAAACTATTTATTATCTTACAGGAGATTTGTTGCTT
>MFNJ01000056.1:0-51090 GCA_001782015.1 Candidatus Levybacteria bacterium RIFCSPHIGHO2_01_FULL_36_15 | reverse complement strand
TTTTGGAAAATTCGCAATAATGATTTGAAACCGGTTCTTAGAGAATCGGTTTTTTTATAGAAAAACTGGATCCGCCTTCATTAAAACTACGGCGGACAAAGAGGGGAGGCTGCCCCTCCGAAGCATGAAGACTATTAAGAGTTTGATAAAAATAAAAAGATTTAAACAAATACCGCCTATGTAAAAAATCCGGCGGGCGAAGGGGGGTGAAAAAAATGAAAAGAATATTGCTTTCTTTAGTAATGATAGTAGCGGCCGTGTCAGTAGTTGCAGGAGCTACGGTAGCAGGAGTATTCAGCTCACAAGATGAAATTGAAGGAAACACTATAGCTACAGGAAGCGTGAATTTGGTAGTCCATAATTTTAGTGAAAACAAACCCATAAACACCAGTCTTTTGGTACCGGGGGAATGGACGCCCTGGGGAAGAGCTGAAGCTTACAATACAGGAAATGTACCTGTTCAGGTTTACATGTATGTAGACAATGTTGAAGGTGTTGTCTGCGGAAAGACGAACCTTGAGCTTAGAACAGGTTGGGCAGGAGGAGACGAGAAAGTTAGGGAGATATATAACGGTCCTCTTATGGACTTAGTTGGTCCAGAGAATAGAGAAGAGATTACAGGAAATCCGCCGTTTGATCAGCTTAATCCTAACTGGAGTCAAGTTGTATGGCAACGTGCACAACTTGATGACTCAGCAGATAGTGGTGATCAAGGTGAAGTTTGTTCTTGGAGAGAAGTTTTTGTAGCGGAAAACGTTGCCCCATAAGATTAATCTTGATTATCTAGACAGGTTGCATAGGGACAGAAAAATCCTTATGCAACTCACTAGATGATCAAATGAAATCTAAGGTAGATATGACAAAAATCTTAAGATTCATATATTGGGTCGTATTGACACTCCTTATATTCGTAGGGGTTATTACTGTTCTTTCTGTACTGGGATGGCCAAAAGATTATAGAATCTTTGTGGTCCAATCTGGTTCCATGGAGCCATTGGTAAAAACACATAGTCTTGTTGTCTCACATCCTATTGATGACTACAAAAAAGGGGATATCATAACATTCAAAACATCATCTGAATCAAGCATTAAAGATCCCAAGAGCACCATCACGCATAGGATATTCGAGGTGAAAAACAGCAAAAATTCCATAGTCTATATAACAAAAGGAGATGCTAATAAGTTTCCAGACTCTATGCCTGTTTATCCAAATATGATTTTAGGAAAAGTGATAGCGTCTATTCCGTATTTAGGTTATCCAATCGGATTTGCTAAAACAACAATTGGATTTGTGCTGCTAGTTGTTATTCCTGCCACAATTATTGTGTATAGCGAAGTGTTAAACATTAAAAAGGAAATAAGCAAGATGCTTGCCGGCAGAAAGGCAAAAGAAGAAGTAAAATCGGAGGGCGTAAGTACATGAATATTAAAAATACATTATTAAGATTATTTTCAAAACTATCAATATTTACAGTTTTACTTGCCCTGAATTTTATACCTGTTACTAATTCCGCTTTTACATCACAAGCATCAATTTCCGGAAACATTGTTTCTACAGGCTGCTGGTCAACGCCATCTGTTCCTGTTTTATTATCTCCGGCGGATGAAACCACAGTAAGTACTATTGCCGATCAAACTTTTACCTGGAATTCCTCTACCAGTATGTGTCCGGATGCTGATATTTCTTACAAATTTAAAGCCTTTAAAGATTCTTCTTTGACCGATTTATACGCGGATTCGGGGTGGATAAGTGATGCTTCATTTATGCTCACTCAGCTTCCTGAAGGAGCGTATTACTGGCAGGCGCGGGCAAAAGATCAGTATGGATATGAAAGCGCGTATAGCTTGCCATGGCTGCTTACGGTTCAACTTCCTGTTGTCACGCCTCCCGCAATTAATCAAGGAGACGTAGTGATTAATGAATTAATGTGGATGGGATCGGATGAAAATTCAAATGATGAATGGCTTGAGCTTAGAAACATGACTAGCCAGCAAATAGACATTTCAGGATGGCAGATTACTGCTCTGGTTGGAGGTAATACGGAGACATTAATAGTTACTATTCCTTCGGGTTATTCTATCTCTGCCAACGGTTTATTTTTAATAACAAGACTTAGTAAAGCTGCTTCTGCTATTAATGTTGATCCTGACATTGTTGATTCCGGTTTAGTCTTAAGAAACAGTGATCTGCAAATTAAGCTTTATAAAGGACTTTGGACTGATTCTGGAAATTTGATTGATACCGCAGATGATAGTAATAACCAACCATTCCATGGTGTAAACGGAACTAATAATAAACGTTCTATGGAAAGAGATGATATTCCGGGAAATGGCGCTTTGGTAACCAGCTGGCATACCTGCAATGATCAGGAGTGTAATGACACTACTTATTGGGATGTTGAGGGAAATGACTTTGGCACGCCAAAGGCAGCAAATCTTTCAGAAAATGAAAAAAATCCTTCTTTGTCAATGCAACTTTCGGAAGATGCAAAGACTCTCACGTTTACGGTTAATAACATCAAAGATTTTGAGAAACTTTCATACACGCTTACCTATGATACAGATACGGTTGCCCAGGGAGTGAGTGGTTTGGTAGATCTTGATAAACAGGAAGAGTTGGGCCGTGACATTATTCTTGGAACCTGTTCTTCTGGTGGAATATGTGCATACCATTCAGACATAGGAAATATAAAATTGCATGTAGAACTCCAGGATAAAAAAGGAAATATTCTTCAGCTTAACAATTCTTACCTCTAATATCTTTTTGTTTAATAGTATAAAGTTTTGTATAATTAACATGAGCTTATGGATAATTTTCTGCTCTCTGTGGTGATTCCTTCATACAATGAAATGGCGAATCTGCAAAAAGGAACACTCGATAAGATTAAAAGTTATTTGAGCAAGAAAAGGAAAAATTTTTCTTATGAGGTTATTGTTGTGGATGACGGATCCGATGACGGAAGCCGTGAATTTGTAGAAAAATTTGTAAAAGAAAATCATAACGAGTTCAGGATATTAAAAAATAATCATTTGGGTAAAGCCGGTGCGGTTACAAGCGGTGTTTTACACGCAAAAGGAGATTTTATTTTGTTTACCGATATGGACCAGGCAACACCCATAGAAGAAATTGAAAAACTGTTGCCTTACTTTAACAACGGTTATGATGTTGTGATAGGTTCAAGAAGCAGCAAAAGACGCGGTGCGCCTTTCACCAGACTCATTATGGCTCAGGGTATGATTACTTTAAGATCAATGCTCGTAGGATTAAATGGCATTAAAGACACCCAGTGCGGTTTTAAAGTTTTTACCAAAAAATCAGCTCATGATGTTTTCTCAAAAATTTCCAAAATACATCACGGCTTTTCTAAAATAAAAGGCTCATCGGTTACGGCAGGTTTTGACGTGGAACTTTTATATATAGCAGGCAACATGGGTTTTAAAATAAAGGAAGTACCTGTAGAATGGCTCTATGTTGAAACAAGAAGAGTAAGTCCAATAAGAGATTCACTGGAAGGTCTGCTGGAACTTTTTAAAATAAGATCAAATATTTTAAAAGGAATATATAGTTAAGATCAAAACTACATTTCAAATCTGAAAGTTTTTAGATTCAGGTTTTAAGATTTAACAACATGTATGGGTAAAAAAATTCTGTTTATTAGCTGGATTATTGCATCTGTTATTATCTCGCTTTATTCTTTTACCCAGGTAGATCTTAGTCTTACCTTGTCGCGCCTTTCAATATGGCAGGAAATACAAAAATTCTTTCAGTACATTGGATATTTCCAGCGGCCGTTGTCAACTTATATTTTTTCATTCGCGGTGATATTTATTTTTTCACTTTTTCTTTGGACTTTAAAACTTATCAAATTGGGCAAACTGCAAAGAAGAGAAGTGTGGACAATAATTCTTACAGTTAGCGCTATTTTGTTTCTTTCCTACAACGCATTTTCTTATGATTTATTTAATTATATTTTTGACGCAAAGATAATAACTTATTATAACCAAAATCCTTACGTTCATAAAGCTCTTGACTTTCCTGGTGATCCCATGCTTTCATTTATGCACTGGACCCATAGAACATATCCTTATGGTCCAGTATGGCTTATCCTTACGGTTCCATTTTCTTTTATCGGTTTAAATTATTTTCTATTAACTTTTTATTTATTTAAACTGTTGGTTCTTTCAAGCTTTATCGGAAGCGCTTATTTTATAGAAAAAGTGCTTATTAAAACTAAATCAGTTAATCCGTTATTCGGGCTGGCATTTTTTGCTTTAAATCCGCTTATTTTAACCGAATCATTGGTGTCCGCGCATAACGATATTGTAATGATGTTTTTTGCTATTTTGTCCGTTTATCTTTTGTTGGAAAAAAAATTATTTTATTCTTTCCTGGCTCTTGCCTTGTCTATTGGAATTAAGTTTGCTACGGTGTTTTTGATACCGGTTTACATTTATTATTTATTGAGTAACAGAAATAAAGAGAATTACAAACAGTTTTTTTATCTGTCATTTGTATCCATGATTATTCCCGTTATACTTGCATGTCTTAGGACAAATTTTCAACCCTGGTACCTTTTGTATGCTTTACCGTTTGCCGCGTATATTTCAAAAAGTTATTTTATATTTATACCGGTAATTATTTTTTCCATACTTTCAATTTTTCAATATGCGCCTTTTATATATCTTGGAAATTGGGATAAGCCGGTTCCGCAGGTCCTGTCCTTTATGAATATTATTGCCATAGGGTCTTCATTTCTGACAGTTTTAATACTTTTTCTGAAGGGTGTTTTTCTAAAAAAATATGTTAAAAAAAGTTAAACTGCACTGGTTTGGGATTTCCGCAATTCTTATAGTTTTGCTTGCTTTTGTTTTGAGATTTTATAATTACCAGAACAGGTTTGGCCTTGCGTATGATCAGGCGCATGATGCTCTTATTGCAAGGCACGCGCTTTCTTCCGGCAAACTTCCTCTTCTGGGGCCATTTTCTTCTGCGGGGCCGTTTCAGACCGGCGGGCAGTGGTACTGGTTTATTATGCTGGGAACTGTTTTCTATCCGTATTCCGTAATATCGCCCTGGGTATTCTTAACACTATTGTATGTTCTTTTTGTTTACTTAATGATTAAGTTGGGAGCAGAGCTTATTGATAAAAAATTTGGAATTATTGTTGGAATATTAACTGCGGTTTCATCAGCACAAATTACGCAGGGAACAAATCTTACAAATCAGTCTCCTATTTCATTGTTATCTCTTGCGGCAATCTGGTCCGGAGTAAGATACATAAGAGAAAAGAAGGCAAAATATATATTTTTATTGGGGTTTTTTGCTAGCATGGCCGCTTCCATACATTTGCAGGGAGTTGCCTTATTTTTTATAGTTTTACTTACATTACTGATTCTTAGGTATTTCAGGTTAAAACACATAATACTTCTTGTCTGTGGTATTGTTTTACCGCTTCTTCCGATTATAATTTCTGATTTCGGACACAACTTTTTTAATATAAAAAATATGCTTTATTATTATCTTCATGATCAATACAGAATTTCTTTGGATGTGCTGGGCAGGCGCTGGTCAACTTATATTATGTCTTTCTGGCCGCAGCAATGGGCGCACATAATTGGAGGGCAAAAAATAATCGGGTTGTTCTTAATGCTGGGTGTTGCTATTGTATTAGGATTAAAAATTATAAAAAAATCAATCTCCAAAGAATGGATTCTTATAACTGCAGGTTTTGCTTCCATGCTTATTCTGCTTAGATATACCAGAAGTGTTCTTTTTGAAAGCTATCTTGTTTTTACTCATCCTGTTGTTCTTTTATTGTCCGCAGTCGTGATTTTTGAATTGTTTAAAAGAAGCAGTTTAATCGCATTATTGTCCATTGCAATTATAGTTCTTGCCAGTTTAAGTAAAGACTTTACTGAAATTAAGAATGCCACAAATTACACATCATATTATGCAGATTCAAACTCAAAATTTCTGTTGCAGAAATATCCGGGTAAGAAGTTCGCTATTTATGATTATAAATATAAAAGTACGGTAAGAAGTCTGCCTCTGGCATTATATTTGGAAGCTGCGGGAGCAATAGATGACAAAGGTATGGCAATTGGTGTTGGACCTAAAGATCTGCTGGAAGGACATGAGGCAGTATTAAATAATGAAGATACTTACAAAATAGTTAATTTAGGTAGCTACGGAATTAAAGGGTCATTAAATAAAGATTGGTATTTTGCTAATCCAAGTTTCATTTACCATGCAACCGAGGAGTGGTTCTGATCTTTTTTAATTTGCTTAATACGCGGCTTTTCTATTATAATCTTTTTACTATATGGTTTCTCTAAAAAAATACGCAAAAGATATAATTTTTGCTTTCTCACTCATACTTTTATTTTTTTCTACCCGTATTTACAACATCTTAAGCCTCCCTATGTTCACGGATGAGGCCATATACACGCGCTGGTCGCAGATCGCAAAACAGGATGCTGGGTGGAGGTTTATATCCCTCACCGATGGAAAACAGCCTTTATTTGTCTGGTTTGACATGATCTTTATGAAAGTAGTTCAAGATCCGCTTCTTGCAGGACGTCTGGTATCCCTTGGAGCGGGATTTTTCACAATGATAGGTTTATTTTTTCTTGCGACAGAAATATTTAAAAATAAAAAAATTGGTTTTGCTGCTTCATTGATTTATGTATTTTATCCTTTTTCTCTTGTTTATGACAGGATGGCGCTTTATGACTCTCTTGTTGCATCCATTGCCGTATGGGCACTTTATTTTGAAGTCATGTTGGTGCGTTTGAAAAGGCTGGATATAGCGCTTATTCTTGGTATGGTTCTGGGAGCTGGAACATTAACAAAAAGTAATGCATTTTTCTTTGTCTATCTTCTTCCTTTCTCTCTTCTTCTGTTTAATTTAAGAGAAAGACACATTGGAAGACAGTTCATAAAATGGTCAATCTTGGCGCTTTTGTCGGCAGGTTTAGCATTATTTTACTATTCTATTTTAAGACTATCTCCCTTTTTTCATATAATAGCTGAAAAGAATGCTACATTTGCTTATCCATTTTCAGAATGGGTGCAGCACCCCTTCACCTTTTTGGAAGGCAATTTAAAAGGAGTTATAGACTGGCTTGTAACTTATTCAACATTTCCTCTGCTGTTTTTTACTTTTGCCTCTTTTATTATCGGAAAAAAGAAATTTTTAGGAGAAAAATTGCTTCTTCTGTCGTGGTTTCTTATTCCGTTTGTGTCTTTGGCCCTATTTGGTAAAACGCTGTATCCAAGATTTATTCTTTTTATGACAATGCCTCTTCTTATTTTGGCATCATTTTCTTTAATTTATATTCTTGATAAAATGAAAAAAAACATACTGAAAGCATTATTGTTTTTTGCGTTCATTTTACTGATGCTTAGGTCTGATTATTATATTCTTACAAATTTTGCTCATGCTCCCATACCGTATGCTGATCTTCAGCAGTATGTAAACGATTGGCCGGCAGGCGGGGGAATAAATGAAATGATTGAATTTCTAAAGTTTCAGGCAAGCACCGGTAAAATATATGTTGCTTCTCAGGGAACATTCGGATCTTTGCCCACTTATGCCGTAGAAATATATCTTGGTGAGAATAAAAATATTGATAAGAGAGGTATTTGGCCGATTCATGACAATATTCCGCCGGACCTTGTTGAAAAAGCAAAGCAAATGCCCGTTTATTTTATTTTTAACCAAACCAGTAATCCTCCCTTTGGCTGGCCTGTCAGGCTTATTGCTAAATACCAAAAAGGGGCAGGGAACGCATGGCTTAGCATTTATCAAGTTGTAAGTGAATGATGTTATTTATGAAAGAATATCTTGCTGTGGCAACCAGAAGGGTATTAGCGGGAAATAACAGGTTCTATTTATTTCTTATATTTATATTTATTCTGTCTTTTTTACTCAGGTTTTATAAGTTGGGCCAAATACCTTTTGGTTTCTCTCAGGATGAATCCGCTATCGGATACAATGCTTATTCAATTTTACAGACAGGAAAAGATGAATATGGAAAATTTTTACCCGTTTATTTTAAATCCTTCGGAGACTACAAACTGCCTGTATATTTTTACCTGACAGCCTTATCAGTTAAAATATTCAATCTGAATGAGTTTTCCGTAAGGTTTTCCTCCGCTTTACTGGGTAGTGTGTCTGTGGTGATTTTATATTTTTTAGTTAAAGATATTTCTGGAAATAAAAAAATGGCCGGTCTCTCAAGTTTTTTGCTTGCCATAAACCCATGGCACCTGCATTTTTCAAGAGCCGCTTTTGAGGTTAACATAGCTTTATTTTTTGCTCTATTTGGAGTTTGGATGTTTGTAAAATTTGAAAAAACAAAACCTATTTATTTGTTTATTTCAGTGTTAAGTTTTGCTTTATCACTGTATTCTTATAATGTTACCAGATTACTTGCCCCACTGCTTTTAACTTGCCTTATTATTGTTTGTTTTGATAAGGTAAAAATAATTCCCAAGAAAACTATTTTTGCGCTGGGCATTTTTTTTGTTTTTTTACTGCTGCCGTTTTTGACAACCTTATTTTTTCCCTCGGGACTGCTGTCCAGCAAAGGCGCGCTGATAACAAGCTCTGATATACAGTCAAAAATAATAGAATTCAAAAGTTATCTTGCGGATTTACCGGGAATATTTCCCGTAGCATTTTTTAATGACACATTTATGCTGGTCTGGCAGTATTTGGAGAACGTTGTGAGTTCTTTATCTCCTGCATTTTTCTTTGTTTCCGGTACAGCTCATGGAAACCAGGGAATAGGAGTGGGCATGTTTTATTTGTTTCAGTTTCCACTGGTTATCTTAGGATTGATAAGCATATTTAAAAATAAAATTAAAGACTTAAATCTTTTCATTTATTGGGCAATAATTTCTTTTCTTGTATTGAGTTTAAGCAAAGAGGTTCCTCATGCAACAAGAGGCTATTTTATTGTCATACCTTTTCAAGTTTTTTCCGCAATCGGCGCTTTGTACTTATTGTCTTTAATAAAAAAATTTAATAACGCTGTAAAGATTTTTTCAGGAGTTTTTTTTGGCTTTATTGTTTTATTTAGCGTTTTATATTATTTTATCTCTTACTATTTCAGGTTCCCTATTCTTTATGCAAAAGCCTGGAGACTGGAGGACAAAAGTGTTTCATTATACATAAAAGACAACGAGCATAAATATGACAAAATTATTTTTGACAAAAATGCAGGATTTATGTACACATCCCTTTTATTTTACCTCTCTTATACTCCTTTGGGTTTCCAAAATACGGTTATCCGTGACCCCGATGATTCGGAAGGGTTTAGTTTTGTCAGATCTTTTGGAAAATACGAATTTAGGGACGTAGACTGGCCAAATGACTACAAAAAGAAAAGGATGTTATTTATTACTACAGCTGACAGAAAGCCATTGGAAATTCCGCCCCTGGTAACATTTTATTATCCTAAAAAACCGGTAGTTTTTTCAGTTAAAGAAAAAGTTATAAGTTTTCCTATAGAGGAGATCGCTTATGTCCTGGTTGAAACGAAATAAAAACACACTACTTGTAATGCTAATTTTGCTGGTATTGTCTATACCGGTAATTATTCCTCTTCTGCATTCCGGTTTTTTTGAATCAGACGATGGTGAATGGATGATAATCAGATTATCGGCTTTCCATGAGAGTTTGCGGGACGGGCAATTCCCAGTGAGATTTCTAGGTAGGCTAAATCAGGGCTATGGTTATCCTGTTGCTAACTTTTTATATCCAGGATTTATGTATTTTTCCGAAGTTTTTCATGCTCTTGGACTTGGATTTGTTAACAGCATAAAAGCTGTTTTAGTTGTGTCAATGATAGGCTCTGCGCTTTTTGCGTTTTTGTGGCTTTCCACAATTTTTGAAAAAACTACAGCAGCTGTGGGAGCTTTATTCTATTTATATCTTCCTTATCACCTGTTTGACCTTTACAAGAGAGGATCAGTTGGTGAAATATTTGCTCTGCTTTTTATTCCACTCATATTATGGATGATTGAAAGAAAAAATATTTTTTTAATCTCCGGCGGAATTTTTTTACTTATGATTTCCCACAATACGCTTGCGGCATTTTTTATCCCTCTTTTATTCATTTACGCTTTTTTGAGAAGAAAAATTTCAGCCAAAAATATTATTTTCAGTTTCATCATTGGTATTTTAATGTCCTCATTTTTCACTATACCGGCAATTTTTGAATTGCCTTATACCAGATTTTCTACCACCCAAATTTCAAACATAACAGATTATTTTGCTCCTATTCCCTTGGTGGGATCCATAAGTTTTATTGTTCTTTTTTCCTCAGCAATCTTATTTATGTTTTCAAAATACAAGTTGTTAAAAGGAAACAAGTTCTCCGATCTTCTTATTTTGTTTGTAGTCATAAGTGTTTTTTCAATCTTTTTTTCCTCCGAGGCAAGCATGATCTTATGGAATTTTATTCCTTCGTCTGTTGTTCAGTTTCCTTTCAGGTTGCTCTCTTATTTAATTATTGCGTTAAGTTTTTTATCCTCTTATATTGTTTCATTTTTTACCAATTCCAAAAAATGGATAGTGATATGTATTCTTGTCTTTGTTTTACTGCTCAATTCTTCTGAGTATTTAGCGCCTTCAAAATTTTTTGATAAGGGAGAAAATTTTTATTCTACTAATGAGGCTACAACAACTGTACAGAATGAATATATGCCGATTTGGGTAAAAAATATGCCTTTTGAACATTTTAAAAATAAGGTAGAACTGTTAAACGGCGCCGGACAGTTGAACAATATAATTTACAATTCCAATAAAATAACTTTTTCTTCTGCAGGGCATGATCAGTTAAAAGTCCGTATTAACACAATTTACTATCCCGGTTGGCAGGCATACATTGACAGTAGAGCAATCAATATAAATTATAAAAATGATAATGGGGTAATGGATATTATTATTCCTCCGGGAAATCACAATGTAAAATTATTTTTTGGCGAAACTTCTTTAAGGCTATTTTCAGACGTACTTTCAATCTTGTCCTTTTTAATATTGTTGTTTTTAACTAAAAAAATTTACCCCTAATTAAATAGAGTTTTGAAATACGTTCTAGTATAATACCAATTAATATGGCTTTTTTAAGAAGGAATGCGGGATTGTTTTTAATCTTTCTTTTTTCAGTCTTTTCTATACTGCCATTTTTTCATTCAGGGTTTTTTTCTATGCATGATGATACGCAGGTAGCACGGGTATATGAAATGGGAAAAGCGCTTAAAGACGGAATGTTTCCGGTAAGGTGGGTGCAGGATCTGGGTTATGGTTTTGGCTACCCAATTTTTAACTTTTATTCTCCGCTGCCTTATTATATAGGCGGCTTTTTAACCCTGATTGGTTTTGATGCTCTTCTTGCAACAAAAATTGTTTTTATAATAGGTATAATTCTGGCTGGATTTTCAATGCACTTTTTTATTAGAGGTTTCACAGGTGGGATGGCGGCAATTTTGGCAGGAGTTTTGTATCTTTATTTTCCGTATCATGCAGTAAATATCTATGTTAGAGGAAATCTGGATGAGCTTTTTTCTTACGCTTTATTGCCTCTGGTTTTCCTGGGATTTTACAAAATTTTTTATATAGTCCAGGAAAAACCATTATTGCGTAATAACATACAATGGATTATTTTTTCTTCAATTACCCTTGCTTTGGTTGTTCTTTCTCATAATCTTTCATCTTTTATGCTTTTAATTTTTATCGGTCTTTTAATTATCCTTTCTCTTTTTTATTCAAAAAATAAAATCAGGTTGTTGACGTTTTACCTTTTAGCACTCTTTCTTGGTTTACTTTTATCATCTTTTTATATAATACCGGCACTTATGGAGATGAAATACACAAATGTTTATTCGCAAGTGGGTGGGGGAGCTGATTATAAAGATCATTTTATTTGTCCAATACAGCTATGGGATAGTCCGTGGGGTTACGGAGGTTCGGCAATAGGTTGCGTTGACGGTCTTTCTTTCAGGCTCGGGAAATCAAATATAATATTATTTATTCTCTCTATACCTTTGTTTTCGTATTTTTTTATAAAGAAAAAAATCAAAGATTATGTATTTATCTATTTTTCCTCTTCTGTTTTGTTTTTGGCAGCCTCTTATTTTGTTTTTGATATTTCAGAACCTATCTGGAAAACTGTTCCTTTTATGCCTTTCCTGCAGTATCCCTGGCGTTTCTTGAGTTTCTTAGGTCTATTTATGGGTGTTGTGATAGGATTTTCTGCTCAGCAGGCGCAGGTGCGGATTGATAAAAAAATCGTTGGCTTAGGATCAATAGCTGTAATTTTGCTCACTTTGTTTTTAAATATAAAACTTTTTCAACCACAGTTTTATTACCAGAGGAATGCAGAAAGCTATATAAATAAGCAGCATCTAAACTGGACCACATCAAAAATTTCAGATGAGTATATGCCGGTTGGATTTTCAAAACCAAAAATGGAAAGTGAAGTTCCGGATAAACCCATTGAAATTTTAGGTACCGGAAACATTAACAATCTTTTGGCAAATACAGGAAGAATATCAGCAGATATTAACCTTAAAGAGAATTCCTTGGTAAAGTTGAATATTGCCTATTTTCCTGCCTGGAAGATTTTAATAAATGGAAAACCTCAGGATTATAAAGTGGGTAGAGAAGGTCTGTATTTAAATCTTGATAAAGGCGCAAGTAAGGTTGAGGCAAGGTTTGTGCAAACTTCAACAGAAAAGATGGCAAATGTACTTACCCTGGTTGGTATTTTAATTATTTTTACTGCTATAATAAAATACAGAACTTATGAATAAAAAACTTCCTGAACTTTCAATATTTTTTCCTTTCTGGAATGAAGAAAAAAACATAGAAAATGTTATAAGGCCGGCTATTGAAGTGGCAGAGCAAGTAGCCCAGAAGTGGGAAATCATCATGGTGGATGACGGTTCATCTGACGGTACGCTTAAAAAAGCACAGGAACTAGTTCACAAAAATAAAAATCTGAGAATGGTATCCCATATTCCCAACAGAGGATATGGGTCAGCTCTGAAAGAAGGATTTTTGAATGCTTCATATAAGTATGTGGTCTTTACGGATGGAGATGGCCAGTTTGATTTTTCCGAGGTTACAAAATTCACGGACTATATTGATGAATTTGACATGGTTATAGGTTTCAGAAAAAAAAGAAAAGATAATTATATCAGGCATCTTCTCATGCAAATGCTGCGAGTTTGGGATTATGTCTTCTTTAGATTTTACTTCAAAGATATAGACTGCGGTTTTAAAATGTTTACCCGC
Organism: Candidatus Levybacteria bacterium RIFCSPHIGHO2_01_FULL_36_15; assembly: GCA_001782015.1. Taxonomy (GTDB): domain Bacteria; phylum Patescibacteriota; class Microgenomatia; order Levybacterales; family GWA1-39-11; genus 2-01-FULL-36-15. The sequence goes on along the minus strand of MFNJ01000056.1, from coordinate 37,783 downwards.
AAAGCAGTTGAGTCTATCACTCCGTTAAGATCAGAAGGAGCAATGATAACAACAGAGATACTTGCCAAAGCAAAAAAGAAAAAATTGACCATCAAGGAAGTTGAAGTAAGTCATTACTCAAGAAAGTTTGGCGACCAAAGCGGAGGTAATGTTGCCGTTGTTGTGAGAGCGGTTCTTGAAAGTTTTATTCTCTGGTGGGATTTGAAGAATGGAAGATTTTGATACTGCTACTATAGGCAAAAAATCAGCTCATGGTATTCTAGTCTTAATATCTAGAACGTTAGTTTTAAATATAATCTCCTTTGCATCTTTCCTGCTGATTTCAACGGAGCTTCCTGCAAGAGATTTGGGAATATATACGGCTGTTATTGCTATACAAAGAGTAATAAGTTTTTTTACGGACTTTGGTCTTGGAGCCTCTCTTGTGCAGAAAAAAGAAAAACTTGAACAGGCAGACTTAACAACAAGTTTTACAATTCAATCCTCCCTGACTTTTTTTGTTTTTTTAATAGTGTTTGTTCTGCAAAGTGTTTTTGTTTCATTCTTTAAGTTAAATCAAGATGCTTTACGGCTTTTGCTGGTTCTGGTTTTCTCAATCTTTCTTTCATCTTTTAAAGTAATTCCGTCAATCCTTCTTGAAAGAAATATCAAATTTCAAAGGCTTGTTATACCCCAAATTGCGGAATCTTTAACTTTCAATGTTATCCTTATTGTTCTTGTTCTTACCAGACACGGATTAGACAGTTTTACATGGGCTTTTCTTGTATCGTCTTTAGTGGGTATACCATTTTATTATTATGTTTCCCCGTGGAAGTTGAGTTTTGGAATTAACAGGCAGGCCCTTCATCATTTAAAATTTGGCGCACAATTTCAACTTAAAAATATTTTGGCAACCATTAAAGATGACTTGTTAACGGTAATACTTACTAAATTTCTTTCTTTTACCGAAATCGGCTATATAGGCTTTGCCCAAAGGCTTGCATTTTTTGTGTTCAGGTATGTTGTTGACAGTGTTACCAAAGTAACCTTTGCGGCTTACGCAAGAATTCAGGATGATACTATTTCCTTAAGACGAGCAATTGAAAAGTCCTTATTTTTTGTGAGTGCGGCAATGTTTCCAATACTTTTTGGAATAATTATTACCGCTCCTTATATAATAAATTATTTTCCCAAATGGCATAATAAATGGGAACCGGCTTTAATAAGCCTTGTGTTTTTCTGTTTAAATGCTTTAGTGTCATCAATATCAGGTATTTTGGTGAATGTGCTGGATTCAACAGGCAAGGTTAAAACCACGCTTAAACTTATGGTTCTGTGGACAATTCTGACTTGGGTTCTTACACCAATTCTTATAAAAATGTACGGGTTTAATGGAGTTTCAATTGCTTCATTTCTGGTAACATTAACAATTTGTCTGACAGTATATCTTGTCAGAAAGATTGTAGTTTTTAACTTGATTGGAAGCATATACAAATCATTTTTATCATCACTTGTTATGAGTGCAATAGTTTACACAAGCGCAAAGTTGTTCGTACATGATTTTACCAGTCTTTTACTGATTGCTGTATTTGGTGGTATAGTATATCTGACAGGTATTTATTTATCGGCAAAAAATGAAATAAAAAACGGTTTACAAGTATTGTATGTTAAAAAATGAAAGCTAAAGTTTCTGTTGTTATATCTGCCTGTAATGAGGAAAAGAAAATTCAAGACTGTCTGGAATCAGTAAAATGGGCTGAGGAAATTATTTTTATTGACAACTCTTCCACTGATAAAACTGTTCAGATAGCCAAAAAATATACTTCAAAAATATTTACCAGGCCAAATAACCAAATGCTGAATATCAATAAGAATTATGGTTTTTTAAAAGCAACGCATGATTGGATTTTAAATCTTGATGCTGACGAGCGTGTTTTGCCGCAGCTTGCTGAAGAAATTAAAAAAATAACTGATTCTCCTGATAAGAAGGTGGGATACTGGATTCCCAGAAAAAATATAATTTTTGGCAAATGGATAGAGCATACCGGATGGTACCCTGATTACCAACTCCGTCTTTTTAAAAAGGGGGTAGGTCAATTTCCAGAAGAACATGTTCATGAGATGATTAAAGTGAGCGGTGAAACTGAATATCTCAAAGAAAATCTGATTCATTATAATTACGAAACAGTACCTCAATTTTTGCAGAAACTTGAAGATATTTATGTTCCAAATGAATCGGAACAGCTTATTAAAGACGGATACATTTTTAATTATTTGGATGCGATTCGTTTCCCGCTGAAGGAATTTCTAAGCAGATTCTTTGCAAGAGAAGGATATAAAGATGGTTTTCATGGTTTAATGCTTTCACTTTTCATGAGTTTTTATCATTTTATAGTCTTTGCCAGTATATGGGAAAAACAGAAATTCAAGGACATAAGCAATAAAAATTTACTTACTGAAGCAGAAGAAGAAATAAAAAAGAGCTATAAAGAAATTATGTTCTGGTTTTTAACAAAAAAAAGAGAGGATACGAAGAACTTAGTTAAAAAAACCTGGTTAAGATTAAAATTAAAATTTATTTAATATGGAAAATACGTCAGGAAATCGGTCTTTAGTTAAGCCGGTGATTATAGGCGCCTTTACTTTAATGTTTGTTAATCTGCTGGTTTTGGATTTTTTTATTTTCCAGAATAAATATTCTAATTTAAAAGGGAATAGCGATAAAGAGTCTGAAGTTATTAAGTCTGCACCTGTTTTGGGAAATGATTGTTCGCCAAATTGCGTAGCTAGAATAGATGAAGCCCTTTCTTCTTATAAATCATCCATTGGAAATGCATCCGTATCAAGTGATTTAGAAGAACAGAATGCAAGAGTTAAAGAATATTTTGTCACTTTTGGAGCAGGTTCCGGTAATTTTTTGGATTGGAAAGACGTGATTGGATTATCAGCGTATGTTGATGGCTCAAAATATGGAAAGACAGAAAAGATTGTTTTTGAAGTTGCCGCCCGTATTCCGAATGCAAATCAAATCATATGGATTGTGTTGTATAACGCTACTGACAGCAGTTATGTTTGGGATTCGCAGGTTACTATGTCAGGAGGCCAGCCAAAATTACTCGTATCAAAACCATTTAATCTGGTTAACGCAAATAAACTCTATCAGGTAAGACTTAAGACAGAAGTTGGGGATAACGCGATTATAGATCAGGCGAGGCTTCATATAATTACAGAATAGAGCTACATGAATAAAATTGCGATCGTTATATTAGATTTTAATGGAGAAAAAGATACGCTGGATTGTCTTGGATCTATCGAGAATTTGAAAAAAGAAGATAATGAGTTGTTTGTAGTGGTTGTTGACAATGCATCAAAAGAAAAATTTTCAATCGGAAGCTTTCAATTCACAAAAGGAAAGCTAAAAATTATCAGAAGTGAAATAAGCTTAGGTTTTTCAGGAGGAAATAATATTGGTATAAAACATGCTCTTAAAGAAGGTGCGACTCATATTGTTATTTTAAACAACGATACAACCGTTAGTAAAAACTTTATTGATGAACTGCTAAAAACAATTGATTCCTCTGATAATATCGGTATAGTCTCTCCGAAAATATATTTTTCAAAAGGATTTGAGTATCATAAAAGCAGATACAAGAAAGAAGATTTGGGAAAAGTTATCTGGTATGCAGGTGGAATAATGGATTGGAGTAATCTTATTGGGCATCACAAAGGCGTAGATGAGGTAGATCACGATCAGTTTGAAAAAATAGAGGAAACAGAGTTTGCAAGCGGTTGCTGCATGATGATAAAAAGAGATGTTTTAGAAAAAGTAGGTTTATTTAATGAAAAATATTTTCTTTATTATGAAGACAATGATTTATGCCAAAGAGTAAAAAAAATTGGATATAAAATTGTTTTTGCTCCAAAATCTGTAATCTGGCACAAAAACGCTGGGTCATCGGGCGGATCAGGATCTTCTTTACAGGATTATTATATTACAAGAAACAGACTCGTGTTTGGATTTAAATATGCTCCAACAAGAACTAAATTTTCTTTAATAAAAGAAAGTGTTAATTTTTTTTTAAATGGCAGAAAATGGCAAAAAAAAGGAGTTATGGATTTTTATTTAAGAAGATTTGGAAAAGGGAGTTATTCTTTATGAGCGCTATAGATATCCTTAAGAGAAAACCAGTTTTATAAGATTCTTGAAAATCAGGATCATAGTCGCTGGGAGTATGATATAGCACAAGAGGTTTATAAAAAAGAAATTGAGTTCCTTGAAAAATATCTATAAATTATGAAAATCATTAAAGAGCATTTATTATTACTGCTGATAATATTTTTGGGAATTATTCCTCTTCTTGATCTTTTTCATCCGGGATTACCATTAACTCATGACGGGCAGGATCATGTGGCAAGAATCGCTAATTTTTATCAATCTTTGTCTGAGGGAAATATAGTTCCGCGCTGGGCAGGCAATTTAAACTGGGGATACGGACACCCTATACTCATGTTTCTTTATCCTCTGCCTTCCTACATATCATCCTTATTCCACGTGTTAGGTTTTTCACTTATTGATTCAGTTAAGCTGGTATACGGATTGACGTATATTTTGAGTGGAATTGCCATGTATTTATGGGTTAAAGAATTCTTAAGCCGGGAAGCTGGTTTCGTTGCGGCAATTTTATATATGTTTGCGCCCTACAGATTTGTTGAGCTTTATGTAAGGGGAGATATCGGTGAACATGTTGCATTTGTATTTCCACCGCTTGTTTTATACTTTCTTATAAAAATTTACAAACTTAAACCAGACAGATACTTTGATATAAAAAATTACCCGTATTTTACCGGAATATCATTTTCTATGGTTGGTTTAATTTTGGCGCACAATGCAGTTACCGTTATGTTTTTACCGATAATAGCAGGATATGTCTTATACCTTTTTTACATATCAAAAAATAAATATTTATTTGCGCAAAGTATTGCGGCTCTTTTTTTTGGATTTATTCTTTCATCTTTCTTTTTACTGCCCGCTTATTTTGAAGGGAAATACACGCTTCGTGATATCGTTACTGATTTAGTGTATACATCAAGGTTTGTTAACTTTAAAGATCTTTTATACGGGGATTGGAGTTATGGGATAACCGGGCAGTTTAGCGTACAAATAGGATTACTGCAGATACTATCAGTTTTATTATCGCCCTTACTAATAGTGAAATTTTTTAAAAAAAATAGAAGATTGGCAGCACTCTGCTTATTGTTTCTGGTAGTTTTTGTTATTTCCACTTTCCTGATGTTCAGGGAGTCTGACATAATCTGGGAAACTGTGACAATCCTGCAAAAATTCCAGTTTCCGTGGAGATTCTTATATGTTACAATTTTTTCTACAGCAGTTTTAGGAGGATTTGTTTTTTATTATATTTCAAAAAGAAAGTTTTCCAAATATTTTTTACTTATATTTATTATATTGATTTTACTTATAAACAGGAATTACTGGCATGCAAAGAGCTTTTTGTATAAACCTGATAACTTTTTTGAAGGCATTTATGATGGAACAACCGATACGGGAGAAAGTTCTCCAATATGGTCTGTCAGATTTATGGAAGCCAGGTCTTCCTTCAGGATTAAGGTAATAAGCGGCGAAGCAAAAATTTCAGAAAAATCAAGAAATTCCACTGAACACAAGTATCAAATAGATTCTATCTCTCTGAGTCGTATCAGAGAAAATACCCTCTACTTTCCGGGTTGGGCGGTTATTGTTAATGGCAGAGAAATTCCAGTACAATTTCAGGATCCTTTAAACAGAGGAGTTATTACTTTCAATTTAGAAAAAGGATTAAATAATGTGAGTATAAAATTTGAAGATACGAAATTGAGAAAGTTTGCAAACGTTTTATCAGTTTCTTCCTTTTTGATTATAATAACTTATGGTTTAATATTTTTGATTACGAGTCGTAAAGAACAAAAGTTAAATCTGAGATAAAAAACTAAAATCTTTATGTTTAATTGAACTTATTATTAACTATGATTAAATTACTGGATAAATACTGGCCTTTACTATTTATTTTTTCGGTCTGGTTTATCTTTTCCTCCCCCTTTTTTTTAAAAGGCAAGGTTCCTTTCCCTTCAAATTACCAGATGAATTTTTTTCCTCCCTGGAGCGCATATGAGAAATTTTGGGGTCCAGTTAAAAATAACGCGATGCCGGATATTATTACACAAATATACCCCTGGAGGCATTTTACAATTGAACAATGGCTTCTTGGTGTAACACCGCTTTGGAATCCATACAGTTTCTCCGGAACTCCCCATCTTGCGAATTACCAGTCGGCTGTACTTTCTCCTTTTAATTTTCTTTTTCTGCTTTTCAAATTTGTTGATGCGTGGAGTATTCTAGTTCTTTTGCAGTCTCTTCTGGCCGGAATATTCATGTACTTTTTTATTAGAAGTTTGAATAATTTCAGTAAGCCCGCAAGACTTATGTCATCCGTTTCCTTTATGTTTTGCGGTTTTATAACAACGTGGATGGGTTATGCTACTTTGGCTTATGCCATACTTTTTTTGCCCCTTGCCCTGTTTTCAATAGAAGAATATTACAAAAATAATCAAAGAAAATATTTATTCTTACTTGCTTTTACAATTCCTTTATCGTTTTTCAGCGGGCATTTTCAAACGAGTTTATATTTGCTTCTGACAGTTTTTGCATACATTGTGTATAAAATGTTACTTTACAAAAGAAGCTGGGAAGGCGTGAACCTTTTTTTATATACATTTTTTGGATTACTCCTCTGCCTGCCGCAGCTTCTTCCGTCTTTGGAATTTTATACACAGACAACCCGCAGTGATCTTTTTCAGAAATTTGAAGTAATTCCCTGGGGATATCTGCCTACCCTTATAAGCCCCGATTTTTACGGAAATCCGGTTACAAGAAATGACTGGTTTGGACATTATGCGGAATGGAATGCTTATGCCGGTTTATTGCCATTAATGTTAGCAGTCTTCATTTTAATTAAAAAAAAATTCAAAGATACAATTTTCTTTTTAATATTATTTGTGGTTTCTTTACTTCTTGCGTATGGAACACCGCTGGCAGATTTTTTGGTAGCGCTTCATCTTCCGGTTCTGTCAACGAGTGCTTCAAGCAGAGTGATCGTTCTTTTTAGTTTTTCTATTGCGGTGCTGTCTGCGTTTGGCCTGGATCAGTTAACCAGTGACATAGGCAAAAGCAGAAAAAAAGCAGTAATATTTTGGTTATCTTTGTTTTTTCTTCTTTTTCTGATTTTGTGGGGCGTGGTAAGCTTTAAATTATTTCTTGATGTTTCAAAAATCTCTATAGCAAAAAGCAATCTAATTTTACCCACATCTATTTTTATTGCGTCTTGTATCTTTATACTATCCTCCATATTTTTAAAGAATAAAAAGCTACTGTTTGTCCTTCCATTTATTTTGCTGGCTATAGTTTCTTTTGATTTATTGCGCTTTTCTTCAAAGTGGCAATCTTTTGATCCTAAAAATCTTGTTTTTGTCAATATTCCCATATCTGATTATTATCCCAATATTTCCGGTTTCTATAGAGTTTATGGAAACTTTACTGCGGAAAACTCTGTTTACTACCATTTACCATCAGTGGATGGATATGATCCGCTTTATGTAAAAAGATATGGAGAATTTATCGCTTTTGTAAATAGCGGTAAGTTTTCAGAACTGGCTCGCTCTGTTGTAACTTTCCCGATTAACTCATCCTATACACAAAGAGCAGTAAATCTTTTGGGAATTAAGTATGTTTTACATAAAGTCTCAGACGGACAATCAGTGTGGGCATTTCCGTTTTGGAATTATCCTAATAAATATGAGCAAATTTATAAAGATGATAAGTTTGAAATCTATAACAATAAACAGGTTTTTCCAAGAGCTTTTATTGTAGGAAAATACAGGGTGATTAAAGACGACGCAAAGATTTTAAGCACATTATTCAGTAATAAGTTTATGCCTTTCAAGGAGGTTATTGTTGAACAAGACCTGAATGTAAAACAAGAAAATAAAATAGCAAGTAATGTTAAAATAACCAAATATTCGGCAGACCAGATAGAAATTAATACCTGGTCGGATAAAAGAGGATTATTGATACTAACAGATGTATTTTATCCCGGATGGGAAGCAGAAATTAATGGGGTTAATACACCCATTTACAGATCTGATTATGCTTTCCGCTCTATTGTGGTGCCAGAAGGCAAGCATAAAATTAAATTTTCTTACAGGCCTTTAAGTTATAAGCTTGGTGTTAACCTTGCTTTATTTGGTATTTGTGGAATAATTATTTTAGGTTTACTTAATTTTAATAAAAAGTATATTAAAAAGTAAGATGTTATCGGTAATCGTACTTACCAAAAACGAGGAAGATGTTATAAAGGATTGCTTGGAGTCAGTTAAAGATCTGGCTTCTGAAATTATAGTTGTTGATTCCCAGTCAACAGATAGAACAGTAGATATTGCAAAAAAATCAGGAGCAAAAATATACATTAATAAATTTGTGAATTTTTCCGACCAGCGCAATTTTGCTCTCTCAAAGTCTAAAGGAAATTGGGTTTTATATCTGGACGCGGATGAGAGGGCAACTTATGGTTTTAACAGCGAAGTTAAAGAGATTATTAAAAATTTTAAAGAAGATAACGGAGTCGGCGGCTATTTTATCACTAGAAAAACATTTTTTTTTGATAAAGACTGGAAATATTATGACAAAGTTCAGCGTTTATTTTATAGAAAATTTATTTTAGGCTGGGAGGGCAAAGTGCATGAGACACCCAAAATAGAAGGACAGTTTTCTGAAGTAAAATCATTTATTCTCCACTTTACGCATCGTGATTTATCAAAAATGCTTAACAAGACAAATGAATGGTCTGAGTTTGAAGCCGATCTTAGATTTGCATCAAACCATCCAAAAATGTCCTGGTGGAGATTTGCTAGGGTAATGGTAACCGGTTTTTTAAAATCATATTTTGCGGAGAAAGGATATAAGAACGGAACAGAAGGAATAATTGAAAGCATATATCAAAGTTTTTCTTTGTTTATTACATATGCTAAGCTTTGGGAAAAACAAAGATCTCAAAAGTAATCTCTTACAATTTTTACTGTGTTATGATAATCTGTTCGGAAATGCTTATGCAAACAGCAATAATAAATAACTCTGCAAAATTATATGCTTGAAATATGGAACGCAGCAGAACATAATGAAAATGCAGAATGCGGTATAAAGGTTGCATTAAACCCTGAAGGTAGATCTGAGTATATTAATTTTCTTTTGTCGCTGGATGGACTCTCTCATGTGCAAGAAGATAGGGGGTCTGCGTATTGTCCGATTTCTTTAACCTCAACTCCAGATGAACTAAAACTGCTAATAAAAAGAAGACAAGAAGTGCTGAAGCAGGTTCTCCAAAAAGCCGGTATTACAGCTTATGATCCAGCAACGTCGCCATTTTCCCCTGATCGCGACCTATCAGTTCAACCAAACGAAGTGTATCTGGTTGATTCTGGGAAAATTGTTGGATCACGTTATTTTGTTGGACACAATATTTTACCATCAACGGGTTATGGAATAGAGGCACAAAAAGCAGTTCAGTTTAATAGGATACCCGTAATACTAATGGATAGCAGGATCAGGGTTTCAAGAATGCAACCGCCTAGATCAATTTACTTACAATACGTTAACTTTGAAGAGCAAGCTGATGATTTTGTCAAAGTTTTTGAACATCTTCAGCACTATGAGCCTGGTATGGGATTTAATAATGGAATCCCTGTTTTACTCGGATTTACCCAATCAGGAGATGTTGTAGACTTAGAAGAAAGTGTTTATAAAAAATTTCCCCACCTGCAGTATCACTATAACGGAACAACCCCTATTCTGAAAGTGCGCGCTGAAAACCCTCACTTATTCTATGAAAAAGTAAATTAAGCAGCAATCAGAGATTGCGAGTACTGCTAAAATTATTAGAGGAACAATGAGTTTAGAGGAAGATTAAAACAGTTAATTTTTTTTGGGCAACCAGGATTTAATTTCTTCAAATGTTAATTTCTTTTTTGAGAATTTAAAAAGATAAATTAGTTCAGGTATTCCTGCAAGGTTAATAGTTGATAAGATTACCAATACAACAAACCAGTTTCTCTGCTTATTGTTGGCTGCTTTCCATAAAGCAACTGACTTCCAGAGAATTGTCCAAGCGTACACTAAAATGACAAAAATTACTATAAAAGGATTAATTTGCGGTTGATTCATATTTTTCAAATATAACAGAACTTTTAAAGATTATCAATACTTGATAGAATATTGATATATGAAGATCGGAATATATGATCCCTACCTTGACACTCTTGGAGGCGGTGAAAAATATATGCTTACTGCAGCGCAGTGTCTTTCCGCAAGCCATACAGTCAGTATTTTTTGGGACAAAACTGATGATTTGAAGCAGGCAGAAGAAAAATTTGCTTTAGATCTAAATAAAATAAAAATTGAAGAAAATATCTTTTCTCCTAAAGTATCTTTACTGAAAAGATTAAAGAAAACAAGCGAATTTAATGTAATCATATTTCTTTCAGACGGAAGTATACCTATAGTACTTTCCAAAAAATTGATACTGCATTTTCAATTTCCCATAGAATGGGTTGATACAAGCTCACTAACCTTTAATCTTAAAAAATCAAGAATAGATATGATTATCTGCAATTCACGTTTCACAAAAGAATATATAGACAGAAAAATGCATAAAAAGAGCATCGTTGTTTATCCACCCGTGGATATTAACATGCTGGAATATAACACCAATAAGGAGAATTTAATATTAACCGTGGGAAGATACAGCAGGATGCCAAGCGGAGGAGATTTTAAAAAACAGGAAATTTTGATAGATGTTTTTAAGAAAATGATTGATCAAGGGCTTAAAAGCTGGAAGCTTTGTATTGTTACAAGCAATTTACCGAAAGATGAAATTTATGTTAATGAATTAGAAAAGAGAGCAAAAGGCTATCCTGTAAAAATCCATAGGAGTATAAAAAACAATGAAATTTTACAGTTATATAATAAGGCAAGAATATATTGGCATGCTGCCGGGTTTGGTGAGGATTTGGAAAAACATCCGGAGCGGGCCGAGCATTTTGGAATATCTACAGCTGAAGCAATGGTAGCTGGTTGTGTTCCGGTAGTTTATGGTGCGGGAGGGCAAATGGAAATAGTAAAAGATAAAACAGATGGTTTTTTATGGAATAACACTGAAGAATTGGTTGAAAAGACTCAGCTTATAATAAATAATAATATTTTATGGAGCAAGCTGTCTGAAAACGCAAAAAAAACTGCGTCCTGCTTCAACAAACAGAGATTTTGTAGCGAAATAAATAGTGTTTTATGAAAATTTATGGGATTAATTAAAGTTTTAAGAGGAAACGCGTTTTTTATCATATTTATTGTCGCGATAATCTGGCTTTTCTTCCCGTTTTTAGCAAAAGGCCAGCTTCCGATTCCTTCCGATACGATTGTGGGTTTATACCATCCCTTTAGAGATTTTTATTCCTCTGAATATCCTAACGGTATACCCTTTAAAAATTTTTTGGTTACAGATCCTGTTAGGCAAACTTTTATTTGGAAAAATCTGTCAATTGAAAAAATTGCAAATTTTCAATTACCTTTGTGGAATCCTTACGAAATGGCAGGTAAGCCTTTGCTTGCAAACTTCCAATCAAGTGCTTTTTATCCTTTAAATTTGATTTTATTTATAAAACCTTTTTACCTGTCCTGGAGTATATTTATTGTTCTGCAGCCTCTTCTGGCTGGAATTTTTTTATATTTATACTTAAATAATCTCAATCTCAATAGAAGAGCAAGCGTATTGGGAGCAATTGTTTTTTCTTTTTCCGGATTCTTCGTTTCATGGCTTGAATGGGGAACGGTATTGCATACGGCACTATGGTTGCCATTGATTCTTCTTTCAACAGATAAGGTATTTTCTAACTTGAATCTCCTGAATGATTTAAAATTTAAAATTGAAAATTTAAAATTAGAAGTCAAAATTAAAAAGTATTTAGTTTGGAGTTTGATATTTACTTTTTCTGTTATCTCTTCTTTCCTAGCCGGGCATCTTCAAGTATTCTTCTATCTTCTTATTCTTTCAGTAGTCTATATTGTCTCCAGATGGTTCCAGTATGAAAGAAAAATTAAATTCCTATTTATATTTGCTTTTTGCTATTTAATATTTACAATAATTACGTCGGTTCAATGGCTTCCTACTCTTCAACTTATCCTTCTCTCGGCACGGGGGGCAGATCAGATATATATTCAAAATGAAGGTTGGTTTATTCCATGGCAGAATTTGCTGCAGTTTTTTGTCCCGGATTTTTTCGGAAACCCCGCAACTCTCAATTATTGGGGAGTATTTAACTATGCTGAGTTTGTTGGGTATATTGGCATAGTTCCTTTAATTTTTGCAATGCTTGCTTTGTTTTTAAGGATTGATAGAAAAACATTATTTTTTGGAATGGTGTTTTTTGCTTCTTTATTATTTTCCCTGCCAACTCCTTTTGCCATTATTCCTTATAAGCTTGCAGTACCATTTTTATCTACATCTCAACCAACGAGACTTTTATTTGTGACCTGTTTTTCACTAGCGGTGCTTGCCTCTTTGGGTTTTGATTTATTCTTAAAAAATAATAAAAAAGTAATTTTACCTTTGTCATTTATTTGCTTGGTATTTATTTTGATATGGATTTACGTTTTATTTGGAGGAAACTTTCTGCATTTAATATCTTTAGATAACCTTTCTGTTACCAGAAGAAATATATTGTTACCTTCAGTTATATTCCTTTTTTCATCAGTCCTGATTTATGTATTCAAGTATATTAGAAATAAAGGCATTCGGGAAGTATTTGTTTTAATATTTTTACTTATTTCCTGCTTTGATTTATTAAGGTTTGCCATTAAATTTGAACCGTTTGCTAAAAAGGATTATTTGTTTCCGACCACAAAAGCTATAGAATTTCTAAAAACCCAAAAAGGTATTTTTAGAGTTTTGTCGCAAGATTCCAGAATCTTTCCCCCGAATTTTTCCACATACTATAAAATTCAGTCTGTTGAAGGTTATGATCCTTTGTATCTTCTGTCTTTTGGAGAATTAATTGCCGCATCAGAAAGAAATAAAGGTGACATCTCTGCTCCATTTGGTTTCAACAGGATTATTACGCCTCATAACATAGACTCAAAATTGATTGATTTATTAAATGTCAGATATATATTGTCCCTTTCCGATATTAGTTCAAAAAATTTTAAAAAAGTATTCCAAGAGGGCAGCACCCGCATTTATGAGAATAAAAATTACCTTCCCAGAGCGTTTTTTGTAAATAAAATTATATTTGTTAACAGCAAGCAGGAAGAGATAGACAAAATGTTTTTAATTGACCTCAGGAGTTTAGCAACTATTAATAAAAAACTTCCCAGTTCAAATTTTACTGGAGGCAAGGCTGAGATAATAAGCTATAATGAAAATAACATCCTGATAAAAACAAAAAGCGAAGGAGAAAGTTTCTTGATTTTGACTGACATTTATTATCCCACATGGAGAGTATTAATAGATGGTAAAAGTGACCATATATATAAGGTTGACTATGCTTTTAGAGGAATAGTAGTTCCAAGAGGCGAACATGAAATAAAATTTTATGATTCCGGCTTTTAACAGTTAAATGACCATAGAAATTATAATTCCGAATTTCAACGGACACAATTTGATAAAAAAAAATTTACCTGAGATATTAGATGTTATTTCAGGGTATAAAAACGTATCTCTTACTTTGGTTGATGATGGTTCAGAATATAATGATTTTTCAAATGTCAGAAATTTTATTGAAAATATTAAAAATAAATACAATATAGAAATAAAAATTTTCAGACATGATAAAAATAAAGGATTTTCTTATGCGGTAAATAAGGGGGTTTTTGCTTCAAAAGCAGAATTAGTAGTTTTACTTAATACGGATGTTGTTCCTCAAAAAAAATTTCTTGATCCGGTATTAAAACATTTTTCAAAAGAAAAAGACCTTTTTGGGGTGGGGTGTATGGATAAAAGCATTGAAGAAGGAGATGTTGTTTTAAGGGGAAGAGGGATTGGTGTGTGGGAAAAAGGTTTTCTGACACATTTAAAAGGAGATATAGATAAATCCACTACTTTGTGGGTTGCTGGCGGAAGCAGTACCATAAGGCGCGATCTTTTTATAAAACTTGGCGGGTTTGATGTGCTGTATAGCCCTTTCTATTGGGAAGACATAGATCTTTCTTATCGGGCACAGAAAATGGGTTATAAATTGATATTTGAAAAAGACAGTGTTGTGGTACATAAACACGAAGAGGGATCCATAAAAGGACATTATAGCAGCTTTGAGATAAAAACAATCGCATACAGGAACCAGTTCATTTTTGTTTGGAAAAACATTACTGATACGGATTTTCTTGTATCTCATATAGTTTGGCTTCCATATTATTTTATTGTGTCTGCTTTACGATTTGACACAGCATTTTATAAAGGCTTTTTTCTTGCTCTGGCAAAATTTCCTGGTATAATTTTAAAAAGGCTTAAACAGCAAAAGCTTTATTTATTAAAAGATAAAGAGGTGCTTGAACAATTTGTACTACTCGCAAATAAATGTGCTTAGTTATAAAAATTACAAAATATGAAATTGTCTATTATTATTCCTGCTTACAATGAAGAAAAAACTGTTGGGGAAATATTAACTAAAGTTCAAAAAGTTGATCTTGGCGACATAAAAAAAGAAATAATTATAGTTGATGACGGATCTACTGATAGGACAACTAAAATTGCTGAATTGCTAAGCAAAAAAGATTCAAGTATTCATCTTATCAAGCACAACAAAAATATGGGTAAAGGAGCGGCTGTTCAAGCAGGCATAAAGAACTCAAAGGGCGACATAATATTAATTCAGGATGCAGATTTGGAATATGACCCCAGTGACATTCCGGAATTGATAAAACCTATATTGGAAAATAAGTTTCAAGTAGTATATGGAACACGTTTAAAGGTTAAGCCTGTTTTCACAGGTAAAAATAAAACCCCTTTTTTAACTCATTTTTTTGGAAATAAACTCTTAAGTATGATTACAAGTTTTCTCTACTCCTCAAATATTTCGGATATGGAAACAGGATATAAGGCTTTTGATAAGCATATACTCAAAGGTATAAAGCTACAAGCGTGTTCTTTTGATTTTGAACCGGAGATAACGGCAAAAATCCTAAAAAAAGGCATAAAAATACATGAAATTAATATAAAAACAAAACCGAGGGGTTATGAAGAAGGAAAAAAAATCAATACTGTCAAAGACGGACTTAAAGCCTTATGGACATTAATAAAATATAGAATTATCAATTAAATAATGCTATTAAGACATTAAATACTATTTTATTGTATAATACAGCAATATGCATATAATCCAGGTTAACCATATGTTTCTGGATGGAGGGGGACGGGAGGAGCATGTTTTTCAGATTTCCAAGTATTTAGCCTTGAAAGGCCATAAAGTAACTATAGTCACATCGGATTATACGCCTACCGGTGACTATTTTATTAAAAAGAAAGCTGATAAAATTCCCGGTATTAAATTAGTTACGCTCAAGGGTTATCTTACTAATATTCCTCCTGGCAGAATACAAATACCGGATCTTATGGATTTTTTAATAGACTATCAGGGAGATATAATTCATGCGCACGGGATGGGGGAAGGAACAACAGAAGACGCTTTTTATGTTGCAAAAATAAAAAAGATACCATTTGTTTTTACTCTGCATTTTGCCCCTTATTTTGTATATGAAAAGTTAGGCGCAGCTCATATCTGGAAGGTACTTCAAACCTATCATGTTTTTAATATGCTTAGAGGATCAGATAGAATTGTTTGCGTTTCTCCAAACGAAAAAGAAGATATAATAAAATGCACAAACTATAAAGGAGATAATTTTGAGATTATTCCAAATGGTTTTGAACGAGAACCCGAGCAAATTACAGCCGTTAAAATAAAAGAAGTTTTTCAAAAATACTCAATACCCGAGGGAAGGAAATACGTTGTATTTATAGGGCCTTTAACTAATCCCAGAAAAGGCGCTTTTGAAGCAATACAGGCTTTTAGAAGGGCGAGAGAAAAATATCCGGATTTGCACTTAATTTTGATAGGTGCGTGGGATGGAAGATTGAATATTCCAGGAAGGGCGAATGTTATTACCAAAGTTCTTGCTAAACTTGCCAAGGCAAATCATGTTACTGTTACAGGTAGAGTAACGGATATGGATAAATATTGTCTTCTGTCTGGTTCCCATGTTTTTATATCACCAACAATGTACGAGGCTTTTGGAATAGCTTTGGCAGAAGCTTTATACTGTAAAATACCTGTTGTTACAACAGATATTGGAGGTTGTCGTTATGTTGTTAGAAATGGAGTGGATGGAATTTTAGTGAAAAATCAGGAAGATATAGCTTCTTTTTCTCAAGCGATAGTTGAACTAGTGAAGAACCCTGAAAAAGCAATACAAATGGGAAAAGAGGGATCAAAAAGAATGAAGAATATCTTTTCTTGGGAAAAGACAGGCGATAAGCTTGAGATTCTATATAAAAATTTAATTAGGAACTATAAAAATCAACAGTCTGATCCTAAAACATTAAGCTTATAATTCTTATTGTAAAGTTAAAAATTAATTTTTATATGATATCTGCATGTATTATTACTTTAAACGAAGAAAAAAACGCAAAAGAAATAGTTCTTGATATTAAGGGATTTGTTGATGAAATTGTTGTAGTTGATGCCTTTAGCTCGGATAATACAGCTGATATTGTTGGAAAATATGGAGCAGTCGTATTTAAAAATCATTTCAAAGATTATGGAAGCCAACGAAATTTTGCAATAAATAAAGCAAAACATGAATGGATATTCATGATTGATGCAGACGAAAGATGTTCAGATAACCTTAAAAAAAATCTTAAAGAAATCCCTTTTAATAAAAAACACGACGGCTATTCAATTCTATGGAAAAATTATTGTGATAGTAATTTGGTTGAAGTGCCAAGAAAACTTTGTTTATTTAGAAGATATGGATATTATAAAGATGAACTGCATGAAAAGGTAGAGGGATTGAAAAATATTGTTAATCTAAAGGACGAGAATTCATTTTTAATTCATAATAAAACAAAAAAAGAACAAGTTCAGCGTTTTGTTCGTTATAAAGAGATGATTTTACAGAATATTGCTCGCTACGAAGCAGAACAAAATTGGGATAAATTAGCTTATTATAAATATGCTCTAAGAAGACAGAGGGAGAAGGAAATAATTTGGTTAAATGATTATGTCTGAAGATATGACATTATTATTTTTAGCAGAATTGACTAAACCGGTTAGTCCCCACGGTGGTGGAGGAGTGAATAAGATTGTATATTACTTGGTTGAAGAACTTATTAAAAAAAAATATGAAGTTGTATTATTTGCTTCGGGAGATTCCGAAACATCAGCAAAATTAGTACCGGTTGTTCCCGTTCACTTAGATCAAATAGAAGGTTTAGAGAGCAAAGTCAAAGATTTGTTAAAGGTAAAATCAGTTTCTTCACTTTTTAATTATTTAAATAAGAATATCAGTAATAAAATCGTGATACACAATCATCTGGTATGGAGATATCATGTTTTCAGTGAAAATATTCATTATCCAACTATAACAACATTACATAATAATCCTTTATCGGATTATGCAAATGACGTATACTCAAAACTGAGTAATAACAACTATTTAATATCAATTTCTAAAAATCAATCAAGAATAGTTAGCAATTCAGGTGTAAAAATATATAAGAATATATACCATGGAATTCCTCTTAATCTTTTCAATTTTAGTCCTGACAACAAAAATACTAATAATACATTATTTTATATTGGAAGAATATCTGAAGGAAAAGGACTGGGTGAAATTATAGATATTGCTAAGCGCTATAATAAAACATTAATTATTGCTGGAGATAAGGATGATAAAGAAGTAGATTATTTTAATTATATAATGAATAAAATTAAAGAGAACAAAAACTTAAGATATTACGGAGAACTTCATCTTAACAAAAAAAATGAAATTATTTCAAAATCTAAATTATTTCTTTTTCCAATTAAATGGGAAGAGCCTTTTGGTTTGGTAACTATAGAATCAATGGCTTGCGGTACACCTGTTGTTGCATATGCAAGAGGATCGATACCTGAAGTTGTTAAAGACGGTGAAACTGGTTTTATTGTTAATTCTTCAGAAAAAGACATAAGGGGAAACTGGATTATAAAAAAAACAGGAATTGAGGGATTGTGCGAAGCGGTTGAAAGAATATATTCTATGCCTGCTGAACAATATCAAGAAATGCGTAGAAAATGCAGAGAACACGTTGATCGGAACTTTTCTGTTGAAAAAATGGTTAACGAGTATAAAATAGTATACGAGAAAATGTTAGCAACAAACTCTAAATCATAGCAGACTTCTTAAAGAACATAATTCCTCAAATTTGGATATATAGCCAGAGAATATAACTATTGGTTATTTGGTTTGCTATAATTGCATATAAATGAAAAGATACGTAAACATTTCTGTTATAGTAATTTTTGCCATTCTTTCATTATTTATTTTTAGAGACTACTTTTTTAAAAACCTTGTTCCTTTTCCTGCAAACCTCTTAGGATCTTTTTATCAACCTTGGGCATCTTATAGGTGGGAAGGATATCCTAATGGACCTCCTGGTAGACCTTTAGGGTTTGATAATCTTAGAATATTCTATCCCTCAAGAAGGCTGGTTATTGACCAAATAAGAAACTTTCAACTACCTCTTTGGAATCCATATAATTTTTCCGGCAATGTTCTTTTGGGAACTTATCAGTCAGCGGTATTTCATCCTTTATCATTTTTGTTTCTATTCCTGCCTCAAATCGATGCATGGTCAATAGCAATAATACTTCAACCGTTTTTAGCTTCATTTTTTACATATCTGTTTTTAAGGGAAATTTCATTGGATAAAAAAGCAAGTTTTTTTGGAGCAGTTACTTTCGGTTTTTCAGGAATCATGATTGTCTGGTGGGAGGAAATGTTTATGGCCGGTTATTCCGTGCTGTTTTTACCGCTGATTTTGTTTAGTATAGAAAAATTATATAAAAATATAACTTTCAAGATATTTGCGCTTTTGATAGTTGGTTTGTCTTTTTCCGTATTTTCCGGTTGGTTTCAGGGGTCATTCTATATTTGGACATTTTCTTTTATTTGGGGTTTGTATAAATACTTGACCAGTAAAGTACAAGTAAAGAGAAATTTTTTATATATTTTGTGTGGTTATCTACTTTCTATTTTGATTTGCGCAATTCATCTTCTTCCCTCTATTGAGGCATATCTCTATTCACCAAGAGGTTCGATCGATATAAAAACAGTTTTTCAGACTTATCTTGTACCTTTAAATCATTTGGTTACTTTTGTAGCTCCTGATTTTTTTGGTAATCCCGCAGTGCATAATTACTACGGCGGAGGCTTCTATCATGAAAAAGTTATATTTATAGGGATGCTGGGTTTTATTTTTGCTTTATTTGAGCTTCTTTACATAAGAAAAAATAATTCAAATGAAAAGTTTTTTAAGATTGCTTGGATTATAAGTCTGTCTCTTGGTTTTTCTCTGCCTACCAGTTGGTTTATTTTATATTATCTTAAACTTCCTTTGATTTCCGTAATGCTTCCTTCAAGAATATTTTTCATATCAATGTTCTGTATGTCCATTGTTTCCGCTTATGGAATAAAAAGGTATATGAAACAAAAAAGCAGTAAAAAGATTTTTTTGCCTTTAATAGCAGTCTTTCTTATTTTATTTGTAAGCTGGATTGATGTTAATACAACGTATAAAGCTAATTTAGCTCTTGTCAATTATTATCAGGTGGCACTTAGAAATTTGATTATTCCGTTTGTCTTCTGGTCAGCTGCAGTTGTTGTTTTGATTTCGGGATTGTTGTTCGGTAAGTTAAGAAAAAAAATGTTTTATGTAATTGTACTAATTACTTTTATTGGAATTGTTTATTTTGCTAATAAATATCTGTATTTCTCAGATAGAACATTCGTTTTTGCCGACACACCGGTTATTTCAAGAATTAAAAAAATTTCTTCTATAAATCGTTTTTGGGGTGTTGGAGACGGTTATATCGACAGAAATTTTGCAACTTATTACAAAATATTTGCACCTGATGGTTACGAACCTTTTTACCCAAGCAGATATGGTGAGCTTTTATATTCTTCCCATACCAATGGTCTTTTGTCTTCTAACATGCCAAGAGCTGATGCGGTACTCATGAAGGCAGATACACTTGAACATGCTGTTGAAAATAGGTACAGGTTGAAATTATTTTCACTGTTAAATGTGAAATATATAATAGATAGCAATAATTATAAACATACAAATCTTGATAATACATTAAGTTCTTATCATTTAAAAAAAGTTTGGAATGACGGAAAATTCAATATTTATGAATATAAAGATGCTCTGCCAAGATTTTTTATGGTCGGGGATTATGAGGTAGCAGATGATAGACAAAAGATTCTCGATCAGATTTACAGTGATTCAATAGATTTATCCAAAAAAATAATTTTGGAAGAAACCCCTAAAAATTTCAGCAAAAACTCCAATGCCGCAGGTAAGAGCACCCTTATTTCTTATAAACCTACAGAAGTGGCAATAAAGACTAGTTCTAATTTTAATATGCTTCTTTTTATTTCTGATAATTTTTACCCCGGTTGGAACGCTTTGGTTGATGGTAAACCCAGTAAAATCTACAGAGCAGATTACAGTTTTAGAGCAGTAGTGGTACCGGCAGGGAAACACGTGGTCAGATTTATTTATCAGCCGCTATCATTTGTTATAGGCGCAATAATTACGCTCTTTGGCTTATTGATATTTTTCTTAATAAGTAAGAAAATTAAATAGTAGACGTAAAATGAATAAGATTTCATTAAGTTCTGTTTTAATTTTGTGTTTGGCTATACCTTTTGTGATGGGTTATAGAATAAGCCCAGGAGATACTCCTTATTGGCTGTTTGGTTTAATAGTTCTTGCTTTATTTTTTAATATATTTATGGATTTAATAAAAATAGATAGAGAAAAATATTATTTTATTAAATTCTTTTTGTTGTGGTTTATTATACTCTCAACTATTGGTGCAGGTTTTCTGTCGGCAATCATAGTTAGGTATAAGGTTGCGCCTGTGTACATGATCCACGACATTATTCTTCAGCTTGAAGCCGCAATTCACTTTTTTGTCAAAGGCATTAATCCATATGCAACAACGTATTTTGGTACATTTCTTGAGCAATGGCATTATTCAGATACACAAGTGAATCCCGCATTATATCATTTTGTCATGGAACCTTTTTATCTCTTGTTTTCTATACCTTTTTATGCAGCAAGCGTAAGATTGTTTGGTTTTTTTGATGGAAGAATGCCTTTATTTTTTTTATTTTTCCTAATGCTTATAAATGCTTTCATTCTAATAAAAGATAAAGAAAAAAAATTATTATTTGTTATTCTTCTTACTTTTAATCCCGCAATGCTTTCCTACACTCTTGAAGGAAGATCAGATATGTTCGCATACGCATTTTTATTTTTAGGTTTTTATCTCCTGCATAAACAAAAATATCTTCTTTCCGGGATACCCATAGCACTTTCTTTTGCAGTAAAACAATCAGTCTGGCCGATTTTTCCTTTATATTTTGCTTTTCTATACTTTAAAAATAAAGCTTTAAAGAAAACTTTAAAAGAATTATCATTATTTTTCTTTGTGTTTTTAGCGATTGTTTTACCCTTTTTTGCATGGAATCCGAAAGCTTTTATTGATAGTACTATACTCTATCTTTCAGGTTCTGTATTGCATTCCTATCCTGTTTCCGGCTATGGTTTTGGCATGGTTTTACACGAGTTAGGCATCATAAAAGATCTTAACGCGTATTATCCGTTTTGGATCTGGCAGTTGTTATTTGGCCTGCCGTTATCGGTTATACTCATTAAATATTTGAGAAAGAATACAAGTATTAATAAATTAATTCTTTTTTATGGTCTATTCCTTTTTGTCTTTTGGTATTTTTCCCGTTATTTGAATAACAGCCATTTTGGATATCTTTCTGTGATTTTTATTACTGCTTATTTTTGGCCGGAAGAAAATCTTGTTGCTCAAAAAAAAGACTAGAGTAAGCTATTATTTTTGAATAAAGGCTCTAATAATTTTACCGATTTTTTTTCTATAATACACTACAAAAAAAACCAGCAGAGATATTGAAGATATTATTATTCCTATTGTTAGGGACATTGGCTTGTAGGCAAAAGTTACGTTATGTTTTCCCTTTGGTAGAAAAATGCTTCTGAGTGAATAATTTGCTCTATATATTTTAGTTTCTTTTTCGTCTAAAAAAGCCTTCCAGCCGGGAAAGTAGTTATCTGATAAAATGAGCAACGCGTCTGAATTTGTTACAGTATCTATTTGGGCCTTATTTCCCTCATAGTCGGTAATTTTCAAATGACTGATTATTTTTTCGCTCTTTTCAATTTTAATATTCGGATTTTCTTGAAATATGACCGTTTTTTCTATGTCAAACGAAGGATCAAACAATCTTTGCAGCATTTTTTCCTTATTTTCCTCAACTTCAAAATTTTCTACAGCATAAACTCTGGGAAGGGCATTTTTATTCACTTTTACATACCAGTTGCTGTCTTCCCAAAAAACTTCCAAGTTTTGTGTATTGGGCAACTCCGATTTATTAAAAATTAAATATTTTACTCCCAGAATATTCAGTAATCGAGATCTTCTGCGCTCCAAAGAAGCGCTTATTGTTGAGTTGTTTATGATTTCCACATCACTTCTTGGTAAAATATCTAGTAGCTTGCCTGTATTTGCGAAACCGATCAACTCCCCATAAGTTTTATAATATAAAGGATCATAATAGTCAGGATCAAAGAAATGAAAAGACGTTGCGAGATCCGTTTTAATATTGGCTTTATCAAAACCAAAAACCCTGTCGGGCAGAGTTTTTTCCTGAAGCAACTTTATCAGCTTGTTATCGGGATTGAATGTGCGACTGGGGGAGAAAGGTAGAAATTTGTTGCTATTATAAAGCCCCAAAAAAATTATTATAAATATAATTAATTTTGGATATAGATTTGAGAATTTTTGTATTTTTTTACCAAAATAGAATAAAAATAAAAAACCCGCAAAGAAAGTTAATTCGAATAAAGTATTTCTTAGAGCTATCGTACGGCATGAAATTATCACCGGATTATTACATGGCAAGTTTTTTATGTAAAATATTAAAGTTAAGGAAAGAATCACTAGCAATAAAAAAAAATATGAAGATATTTTTTTAATAAATCCCTTTTCAAAACTTTTTATTTTTATCCAGTAGTCAAAACCAAATCCGGAAAGTATTGAAAAAGAGAAAGTTGTTAGCGCAAATATTCTTGTTGGTACGCCTGTTGAGACTATGGGTATCGGTAAGGAATAAATTATTTTAGATCCGAACCAGTTGATCGCAAAAAGTATTGTTATTAAAATAGATACAGCATAAAATTTTACAGCATAGTCTTTTTTATTGGTAATGGCAAGATAAGCAAAAAATGCAGGAATAGTTCCAATACTTATTATTGTTTCTATGTAATCTGTCGTTCCCCAATAGTTGTATGTAGATTGGTTTCCAAAATAATTAGGTATAAAGATGGTAACCAGTTGCTGAAGAGGTAATAAAAATCTTTCAAATATAAATTTTGAAGACAAGGAATTAATGCTTGCGTTCCCAAAAAGCTCTATGGTAGGGATTATTTGCACCGAAGACATTCCTAAACCTGTTAAAAATAAAATAAGAAGAAGCGGCAGATATTTTTTAAGTGCAGTTTTGATATCTTGGTTTAAAGTATTATATCTGTAAAAGAAATAGGCTAAAGAAAACCCAGTCACGTAAAACGTTACTTGAGGCTGTCCTGATATAAACATAAATAGAACAGAAAAAGGCAGAAAAAATTTTTTTTTAGAACTGGGGTCTTTGATAAATAGTTCAAGCAAAAAAAGCATTAACGGCAACATTGATAACGTATATATATATTCTCCAAAAAGTAACCTTGCAACTACAAAACCTGATAAGCAAAATGAAAGACTTGAGAATATTGAGGCTTTTATGCTTTGTCCTATCTTTTTGCAATACAAATATGTAAATACTGAAATCATACAAGACTGAATTAGTATATATATGCTCCAAGCTAAAAAATTGGGCAGAAATAGAAACAATAGGTTAAAAGGATTTAGAAATCCTGCATGCATAGTTGCCATTAGCGGCATTCCTGCACCATTGTAGGGATTCCAAAGAGGCAGTTCAAATTTTCTTATTGCATCAGCGGTAAGTATTTTATACGGAAAAAGTTGTCTAAAAGTATCATCAGCTACAGGTTTATGTGCTATGATAATAGTTTTATTTAAGGAAAAATCAGTTTTCCAAGGTTCATACCAGGCGAGCATATAATTACCCGGATATGGAGACAACCCGTTAATAAAAAACTGCCAGAAAATAGAAAGCGAAAAAATAATAATAAGAATTATCGCCTTTAGGTTTTTATTCATTTTTTGATAATTTCAGAGAATCTTTGTACAAAAACAGACTTATTAACAAAGTAGCACCGCTTATTATCCACTGAAAAGTTTGGTTTGACATAAGAAAATAAGGAACCAGCGGAGGGAGCATTGGATGCCAGACAAGGTATAGATTTATCATATTCATTAGAGATAATAAAATGTATATTATTATAATTTTGTTTGTACCAAATCCTATGGATGTTGCAAGTAATGGGAAAACGGGATATATGTACCTCTCATGCATGCGGGGCAGAAACAAAAATCCAATTAAGGTTAATGTGGAAAAAAACAGGAACAAGTTTTCAGACTGAATAATTTTTTCTTTTAATATAAATATTTTTCTTAACAATGGTAACAGAACAATCAAAAAAATAAGTAAAGCCCACATGTTAAAGGAGAGGCCTAATAATTTCTCGCTGCTTAAAGGCGATCCTGTTAACTGGATTTGACTAAAGTCGAATGCTATTTTAGGTTCTCCGATTTTAATCATAGGCTTGAATATAAACCACCAAAAGTTAAAGGCAAAGGCTGTTATGTTGTCCATAACTCCCGATGAATTCTTAATAACGTAATTCGTAAACCAATCTATAGGATTAAAGGAAATCGGTAAAGTTGCAACATATAATATTAAAAAGCTTATAAAAGTTGATTTTAATAAAATTATTCTCTTGCTTTTGACTGCGAACAGTACTATAAGAAAAAATATTGGTGCAACAAAGATTAAAGATAATTTTGTATAGAGAGATAACAGAAAAAAGTAAATTGAAAGCTGATACTTTCTTCTGCATATTAAAAAGAGAGACAAATAAAAAAACAAATTATTTATTGCATCCATTTGTCCCCAAAAAGCGCTGTTATAAATAACAGCCGGGTTGAAAAGGAAAAATCCGGACGCAAGTAATGCAGTTTTTTCAGTCTTTCTCTTCTTAACAAACATGTATATAAGAAAAGTTATTATTATATCGGCAATAATTGACGGGATTCTTAAAAACATATTCAGCATAGGTCCATTAATCCACTGATTGCTTCCTTCTTTAATATGAGTTATTTTTAAATAAACTTTGCTTGTTTGTACCTGCAAATAATACATTCCCATGATTATATAAGTTGATAATGGTGGTTGATTGTTTGCCAGAAGTGTATCGAAAGTTAAATGTTCATGCTTATAAGTGTCTGCAGGTCCGTATAGGTATGAAACTCTTCCCCAATCTTTGTAGTGTAGAATATCCGTGTTTTCCCTGAAGTTAAAAGCCCAGAACATAACTACCATTCTAAGTATTAATCCTAAAATGAGGGTTACTACAAAATACCTGGATAGTTTTTTCATTTATATTTTTTTTTGACAGCGGCTATGGCAATATTTCCGGCTTTTATCTTCAGTTCAATTTTACTTATTTTAAAAAGGTTGAAGAAATTGATTAGCAAATTTTTTATTTTTGAGGGCAGGTGAGCCATTTTTAACCAGTAGATCAAGGGGTAGGTATTTTTTAAATCAAGTGGCTTAAGTGTTTGGAAATTGTGTTTCCTGAATAGATCGGCCAAGTTTTTTTTGTTGAACAAATATATATGTTCTATGTCAAATATTGGAGACTTCTCTCCGAATATTTTTACCGATAGTCCTTCAGTGTCATGTACTACAATTAAAGCAATACCGCCTTTTTTTAAAACGGAGAAAATTTCAGATATAAACTCATTGACATTAACTATATGGTCTAATGTGTGAAAACAACAGACCAGATCAAAGCTATTTTTGAGAAATTGGTTTTTTTTAAAAATATCTACCTTAATTTTTTTTTGAAGGTCTTTTAACGCTTCAGAAACAATTTTTTTACTTGGTTCAACGCCATAGACTTGATTTATACCTCTTTTTTTTAGTGCTTCCAGGAAAAATCCGTTTCCGCAGCCAATCTCTAAAACTTTTGGATTATTGGGTAAATCTTTGGATATAGTTTCGAATAGACCCAAATAAGTATTGGTTAAATAGGGAATCTGATCGTGATAATTACATAAACTTTCTCTGTATAATTTTTCTATTTGCTCCGGCTTAAAAATAGGAGAAGAAAAAACCAGTCCGCAGTTTTTACATTTTAATATCTGATAATGAATTTTGTCAGGAAGCCTTCTGGCGGAATATATATCTGACGATATGTTTTTTTCATTAAAAGTTGAGGGAAATAATACCTCGGTTTGTTGATTTTTCCCGCATAAAGCGCATATAATATCTATCATGAATAATATTTTATCACATAGGTCAGTTCTAATTACAGGCGGCGGCGGATTTGTTGGCGCTAATTTAACAAGAAAATTTTTGGATTTGGATTATGATGTGCATTTGATTTGGAAACATACAACTAATCCATGGAGAATTAAGGAAATTATGAAAAAAATTAAACTGCATGAGGTTAGCTTATCGGATAGGGAAAGTCTAACAAAACTTATAAATAGCATAAAACCAAACGCTATCTATCATCTTGCCGCTCATGGAGCATATCCTACACAAATTGATATTGATCAAATGGTTGATGTGGCGATTAAGGGAACTCTTAACTTACTTGTAGCAAGCAAAAATGTGGATTATGATATTTTTGTCAATACTGGTTCTTCATCAGAATATGGTTTAAAAGAAAAACCGATGAGCGAAACGGATTTACTGGAACCGCTCACTTTTTATGCCGCCACAAAAGCTTCTTCTACCTACCTTTCCCAGGTTTTTGCAAAACAGTATAATAAGCCGGTAGCAACTTTCCGTCTTTTTTCAGCATATGGTCCTTATGAGCAACCAACCCGTTTTATCCCAACGATTATAAAAAGAGCATTATCAAATCAATCTATAAATATTACAGCAGAAGATATCTCTCACGATTTCATACATATTGATGATGTGGTTGACGCCTACATTTTGGCTATTAAGCATAAAGATAAACTTTTTGGTAGAATTGTTAATGTGGGATCCGGGATGCAATACACCAATTTTGAGGTTGCAAAAATGATTTTGCCGATTGTAGGTAACAATGTTGACATTGTGAGAGAATCTTATCCCAAAAGGCCCTGGGATAGCAATTACTGGGTTGCTGACACAAAGCTTTCAGAAAAACTTCTAGGTTTTAAGCCAAAAAACAATCTTAAATCCGGTTTATCAAAAACAATCGACTGGATTAAAAAGAATAGCAACTTGTATTTATAAAATTTATTTTATGAATTTTAAAAAAAAATCGATAGAGAATTTAATAAATCTGAGTAAAAAAATCAGAAGGGATATTCTTTTTTATTCCTATTTTAATCATACAGGGCATATCAGTTCATGTTTATCTGTTGCAGATATCTTGTCCGTATTATATGGTTCAATTTTACATATTGATGCCAAAAATCCGACCGATGTTAATAGAGATAGATTCATTTTAAGTAAAGGCCATGCGGCTCTTGCTTTGTATGCGTGTTTGTCAAGCAGAGGTTTTTTTTCAAAAGAAAGCCTGAGTAATTTTTGTAAAAACGGCAGTAAATTTGGCACACATCCCGAATATGGTATTTCTGGAATTGAATTTTCAACCGGATCTTTGGGACATGGGCTTTCTGTTGGGGTGGGGATGGCTTTGGCGGCAAAGTTAGACAAAAAAAAATATAAGGTGTATATTTTAATGTCGGACGCAGAACTGAATGAGGGAAGTATTTGGGAAGCAGCACAGTTTGCCGCTCATCACAAATTGGATAATCTGACATTAATTATTGATGAAAACGGTCTTCAAGCATTTGGAAAAACAAAAAATGTTTTGGATCTTCAAGATATTTCAGTTAAATTTAAGGACTTTGGCTGGGCCTCTATAAATACAAACGGTCATGATCATGAAAAACTGTTTGAAATACTGGAGAAAATGCCGCTTATTAAAGAAAAACCCACCGTTTTGGTTGCAAAAACGACTGCTGGTAAAGGTGTTTCTTTTATGGAAGGAAAAATTGAATGGCATTACAATAATTTAGACGAGAATTTATATAATCTGGCAATGAAAGAAAATTGAAATGAGATATGCATTTATAAAAACATTAACAGAGCTTGCGAAAAAAGATCCAAGAATAATGCTTTTAACAGGGGATTTAGGTTTTACCGTCTTTGAAGACTTTGCGATGTCTTTTCCGAAGCAGTTTATAAATGTAGGAGTTGCTGAAGCAAATATGACAGGAGTTGCAACGGGTCTTGCGCTGTCAGGTAAAATTCCTTTTATTTACTCTATTGCTACTTTTTCTACAATGCGTCCATATGAGCAGATAAGAACCGACGTGGCAGTTCACAGGGCAAATGTCAAGATTATAGGAAGCGGTGCCGGACTTTCTTATAGTGATGCGGGTCCCACGCACCACGCAATTGAAGATATATCTTTGATGAGAGGTATTCCCAATATGACTGTAATTTGCCCTGCAGATCCGATTGAGACAGCGTGGGCAACACTGGAGGCTGCCAATAAAAAGGGTCCATTCTATTTAAGACTTGGGAAAAAAGGGGAGCCTATGATACACAAAGACAAGTCATTGCTTAGACTGGGAGAGGGTATGTTGTTTAGAAAAGGCAATAAGGCAGCGATATTTGCAACCGGTAACATAGTAAAAAATGTGCTGGATGCAGCTGACATATTGAAAGGCAAGGGAATAGAAATCACCGTTGTGGATTTGCATACGCTAAAACCATTAGATAAGAATCTTATTAATAAAATAGCCAAAGAACACAGTAAAATATTTACGGCAGAAGAGCATCTGATTACGGGAGGATTGGGATCGGCAGTTGCTGAAGTTATAAGTGAAAGTGGATATAATTCAAAATTAATAAGAATTGGTATCCCTGATATATTTATTTCTGAAATGGGAAAACAGGATTATTTAAGAAGGAAATTTGGACTTGATCCGGAAGGAATTGCAAACTTAATTTCAAAAGCTTTATGATAGAACTTTCCCTTATCCTTCCCGTTCATAACGAAGAAGATATTATTGAACAGGTTTTAGATGATATAGAGAAAAAAATTAATAATCTTAAAATCAGACATGAAATCATATTGGTTGAGAATGGCTCTTCGGACAAAACACCCCAAATTATAAAAAGTCTTTCCAAAAGCCGCAAATATGTCGTGCCCGCTGTTTCTCTAAAGGGTTATGGAAATGCTGTTATAAAAGGCTTACAGCTTTCAAAGGGAAAGTATGTTTGTTATATGCCATCTGATGGTCAGGTTGACATGGAAATTTTTCCTGTTCTTTGGGAAGAGGCAATTTCAGGAAAGTTTAATTTGGTTAAAGTGAAAAGAGGAAAAAGAGAGTCATGGTTAAGGGATTTTACCTCATGGAGTTTTTCTCTTATCATGAAAATAGTTTTTGGGACGCTCTGGATTGATACTAATGGCAGTCCAAGAATCTTCAAAAGAGAATATTTGGAAAAAATGAATTTGCAATCGGGAGACTCGTTCATTGATGGGGAATTTCTAATAAAGATGAGTAAGCTTGGTTGGTCTATTGAAGAAATCAGCATGAAAAATTTGGACAGAGCTGGAGGCAGTTCGACCAGAAGTATTCATACCTACACGGAATTCATTAAAAATATTTATAAGTTTAGAACTGGAAATTATCTGTCCAGATGGGAAAGAGAAGTAAATAATTAGATATTATTCTATTTCATATAATTGTATTACAATAGACTGGATGGTCAGATTTAAAAATATAAAATTATTGATCCTGGTAAGTATAATTATTCTTGCTTCGTTTCTGAGACTTTGGGAATTAGGTTCGGTTCCTTCGGGCATAACCAATGATGAAGCAGGATTAATATATAGTACATACTCAATTTCAAAAACGGGGCACGATGTTGCAGGTGAATTTCTGCCTTTATCAATAAATTTGGATAATTCCTTTTCTCCGGTTTCAATCTACCTTACAGCCCCTTTCATAAGGGTTTTAGGGTTATCACCCACTTCGGGTCGTTTACCTTTTGCCGTTGCTGGTATATTGTCTATTGTTCTTGTGTACGTTATTACTAAAAGATTATTTAATAATGATTACATTGCTTTGTTGTCTGCCTTTGTAATGAGTGTCTCACCATGGCATCTGCAGATTACTAGAATAGCTTATGAAACGCCGGTGGCTGTTTTTTTCTTTCTTTTAGGGATATTTATATTTTTAAAAAATGCTGAAAAAGGAAATATTAATTGGTCAGTGCTTCCTTTTCTTTTTGGCTTCTATACATATCACGCAACAAAAATATTTTATCTTGCTCTTATACCAATACTGATTTTTGTCTATAAGGACAGGTTATTAAGAAGAAAAAAGGAACTGATTCTATTCATTCTACTAAATATTTTTATCTTAATATCTTTTATATTTATTTCTTCCAAACAAAATGTTAGCAGACAAAGCGTTTTGTTATGGAGTGAGCCGAAGAAAGCTTCGGATATGGTCAATTGGGAAAGAGATAAAAATACGGCGCCTTTTTTTGTGCGCGAGATATTCAATAATAAACCACTGTATTATCTTAGGGTCATAAGAGAAAATTACCTTGAGGTCTTTTCAACACAATTTTTATTTTTATACGGAGAAACAGAAGGACTTGGGGGAATATATGGCACTTTCTATAGAGGTGTGATGTATATATTGGAATTGCCCTTACTAATTGTGGGATTATATTTTCTCTGGAGGGAGAAAAATAATAGAGTTAAATTGCTTTTGTTCTCTCTTTTATTAATTTCTCCTTTGTCTTCCGCATTGGTTATTGATAAAAGTTACGTTATGAGATCAGCAATGTTGATACCGGTTTTATCCATAATTGTGGGTTACGGAATTTACTCTTTTTATCTATTGTTAAAAAATAATAATAAACTGCCGGCTAAGGTAATATTAATTGCTTTTGTTTCCGTGTATGCATTTTTAATATTAGAGTATGTATATCAGTATCATTTCAGGTACAGTATTTACGGAGCGGAATCTTGGTTCAGAAGCAGTAAAGATATGGTAACTTATATGCAAAAAAACGGTAAGAGTTACGATAATATTTATATAGCCCAACCAGGTATTATGTTTATTTTTCAATACGGAATTTATAATAAGCTTGAGCCAGACAAAATAAGAAAATTATGGAGTGACCCCTGGCCCAAAAAATATGGAAAGCTCACGTTATTGGAAAGTTGTTTTGGGGATATAGACAAAACAGAATTTGATCCAAGCCAATTTCTGCCCAGAAGCACTCTTTATATAGTACCCGATTTCTGTCATAAAAAGTTTTTTCCAACATCAACAATAAATGAGGTTGGAGAGCCATTGAGGCCGATCTGGAAAATTTATGAGAAAAATTAATTTATTTTTGTTTCTGATTTTGGTATTGGCTGTTTTTTTGCGTTTCTTCCAGCTAGGCCAAAACCCTCCATCATTAACTTGGGATGAGGCAGCTTGGGGTTATAATGCCTATGCTTTAGGTATTGACAGTAAAGATGAATTTGGTAAGTTTTTACCTATTACCTATCTTGAGTCATTTGGTGATTTTAAACCTCCCGTTTATGCATATCTTTCGGTACTGCCTGTGAAAATTTTCGGGCTCAATGAATTTTCCACACGTTTTGCCTCTGCATTGTTAGGTTCACTCACAGTTTTTCTAACATTTTTATTAACAAAAGATCTATTTAGTGATGGAACAAGAAAAGAGGATAGATATGTAAAGCTTGGATTAACAGCTTCTTTTATTCTGGCAATATCACCTTGGCATATTCTTCTTTCCCGGGCCGCTTTTGAAGCAAATGTTGCAACGTTTTTTATTGTTCTTGGGGTTTATCTGTTTTTAAGAGCTAAATATATACCGTGGCTGTTGCCACTTTCAGTTATCTCATTTGTTATATCTATGTATACTTTCAACACTGCTCGCATAGTTGTTCCTATTCTCTTGGTAGGATTATTAATAAAATGTATAAAAAACTTTCTTAAGTTTAAAAAACAGCTGTTAGCCTCTTTTGTTATAGGAGTAGCAATAGTTGTTCCACTGCTTTTATTTTTAGTTACTCCTCAGGCAAAACTAAGATTCCAGGAAGTAAATATTTTTTCAGATATTAACGTTATAGAAAGAATAAATCAGGAAACAAAAAATGATTACAATTCTGTTTGGTCAAAAATTATTCATAACAGAAGATTTGCCTATACTGTTGAGTATTTAAGGCATTACTTTGATAATTTTAATCCTTCCTTTTTATTTATTAAAGGTGACGGAAATCCTAAGTTTTCTGTTCAGGATGTTGGGCAAATGTATCTATGGGAAATTCCTTTTTTTATTGCCGGTATATTTTTGTTGATACGCAAGAAAGAAGGAGGATGGTGGTTAGTTTTTTACTGGCTTATTATTTCAATAATCCCTGCTGCAACTGCTCGTGAGACACCTCATGCTTTAAGAATAGAATCGTCTCTCCCAACTTTTCAAATACTTTCGGCATTCGGACTGTACAGTTTTATTTCTTTTTTAAATTTCAGACTGAAAAATATGATTTTGAAAAGAACTGCAATATTAATGTTGTTTATTATAATAGCTTTTAATTTATTTTATTTTTTAAATAATTATTTTTTGCATTATCCGCGTCTGTACTCAAGCGAATGGCAATACGGATATAAAGATGCGATTTTGTATATAAAACAAGTTCAAACGCAATATGATAAAGTGTATTTTACTAATGTTTTGGGAAGGCCATATATATACCTTCTCTTCTATTTACAGTACAATCCGCAGGATTTCAGGTCAGAAGCAAACATACAGCGCGAGGTATTTGGTTTTGTACATATTAATGATTTTGGAAAATATTCTTTCCCAAAAGATGTAAAAGCAAACAGAGATAACAGGAAAAATTTATATTTTGATGTGCCTTATAACATTCCGGGCGAAGCAAAAATATTAAAGACATTTTATTTATTGAATGGTGAAATTTCTTTAGTAGCTTATACAATTTAGCAATGTGAGAAAAAAACTGGAATTATTATTGCTTCTGTTAATATTAGCTCTTGGTTTATTGTTGAGGCTGTGGGAAGTAGGGAACGTTCCTCCGTCACCGGACTGGGATGAGGCAGCCTTAGGCTACAATGCATATTCCATATTATTAACTGGTAGAGATGAGTACGGGCAGTTTATGCCTTTAGTGCTGCGTTCTTTTGATGATTATAAACCCGCCCTTTACTCATATCTCATAATTCCTTTCATTAAAATTTTTGATTTAAATATAATTTCAGTTCGCCTTCCGGCAATTATATTTGGAGTGCTGGCGGTTTTTGCTACTTATTTATTAGTAAAAGAAATTTTGTCAATCGAAGATAAACAAGGAAAAAGCAATAAATATAAGGAAACTCTCGCCTTGCTTTCGGCCGCATTTTTATCTATTTCCCCATGGCACTTACAGTTTTCCCGCATTGCTTTTGAGTCCAGTGTAGCAGCCTCTTTTAATATTTTTTCCGCCTTGTTTTTTCTAAAAGGACTTAGGAAGCCATATTTTTTGGCTCTGTCTGTCTTTCTAGGCGCCTTAAACATCTATATGTATCAAAGCGAGAAAGTTTTTGTACCTTTATTCTTTTTGTCATTTTTTATTATTTTCCGCTGTGACATCTTAAAGATCGGTAAAAAATGGTTATTGTTATCGTTTATAACTGGAGTTGTTATAACACTTCCTATGATTATTTCCATAATTACTAACCAAAATGCGCTAATGAGAGCAAAAGGTGTAAGCGTTTTTTCAGATCAGACAGAATTTCTAAAACGGAATTCAGAAAAAGTTATGTTTGATAAAAATAACGGGAAATATTTAAGTCTGGTATTTGACAATAGAAGAATAGAGTATTTTAAAGCAATGGTTGGGGGATACATATCTCATTTTGATCTTAACTGGTTATTTATTACAGGTGACATTGCAAGACATCATGCGCCTTATATGGGAATAATATATTTATTCGAACTTCCGTTAATATTAGTTGGATTTTATACACTGATGTTTGGAAATTTTAATAGGAAAATAAAAATGGCTATATTTTTTTGGTTTTTAGTCGTTCCTATACCTGCATCTATTACTAGTGGAGTTCCTCACGCTGTCAGAACTCTGAATTTTCTTCCATTGTTTCAGATCTTTTCTGCTTTTGGAGCTTATGAGTTAATTAAAGGAATTAGGAATCTTGGAAAAATATACTATAAAATTCCAGTTACCCTGTTTATACTTTTGATTATTGTTTTGAATATCGCTTATTATCTTAATCAGTATTTCATTCAGCAAAACTACTATTATTCTCAGGACTGGCAGTATGGTTATAAGCAGGTGGTTTCTTACCTCAAGCCTATTGCGGGCAATTATGATCAAATTATCGTCTCAAATAAGGCTCCGCTTGATCAGTCATATATATTTTTCCTTTTTTACCTGAAGTATGATCCTGTTGCTTATCTAAAATCAGGTGGAACCATAAGCGGAGGTTTTAAGGAAAACCACAAAGGTTTTTCCAATTATTCATTCAGGCCGATTGACTGGAATGAAGAGAAAAAGAATAATAAATTTTTATACGTTGGTTTACCCGGTGATTTTCCTTCTGAGGCAAAACTTATTAAAACAATACCATACCTCAACGGCAAACCAGCTATAGCAATAGTTAGTGGAGAATAAATTTATGCTTATACAAAAAAGTAATTTGTTGAAAATCCTGATATTAATTTTGGCAATTTCAGCAGGAGTAATTCTCAGATCTACTGAACTTTTGAATCATAACTATGTATTTGGGTTTGATCAGGGGAGAGAGTATTTGGTTGTAAGGGAAATGGTATTAAATCACAAGTTAAGACTTATTGGATCTGAAATAGGTTCGGGTTCTGCCGGTTTTACGGGAATTTTCCATGGACCGGTTTTTTATTACTTTTTAAGCCTAGCCTACATATTTTTTAATGGGGATCCATATGGGGGAATAGTGCTCATGTTTATATTTGGACTTGCAACTATTATTTTTACTTTTTTTCTTGTCGGAAAATTATTTGGCTATCTCTTTGGTTTATTTGCCGCAATATTAGTATCTATCTCTCCTCCTTTAATTTCACAATCACGCTTTTTATGGAGTCCAAATCCGGTTTCTTTCTTTATCCTTCTTGCATTCTATTTTACTTATTATATTAATCGGGGAGCCAAATATATATTTTTTTCTTCTTTTTTCTCAGGTTTTATTTATAACTTTGAACTTGCTACGGCTGTACCAGTTTCCTTGGGTTTGGCTTTATATTGTTTATTCGTCTTAAGGTTTAAAAAACTTAAACAGTATTTATATCTAATCGCAGGATATGTCTTTTCTTTTTCGCCTATGATTATTTTTGATATTAAACATAATTTTCAGGCATCCAGAGGATTATTTAATCACTTTTCCAACCCCAAAAATAATTTAATCGATATCCATAAAATACTAAATTCAAGCAAGGATATTATATCTTCGTTTACTTACAGCTATTCTGACACTTTTCCCAAACAGAGTTTATTGCCCGGGTGGCTAATTATTTTATTCATATTTATAGTTGTTGTTTTTATGATTTATAAGGAAAGCAATAAGCAACTGAAGTACTTTATATTGTATTTACTGATTCTTCCTCTGATTACCTTTTTTGTTTACCTGTTTTTCAGGATACCTGTATACGTTTACTATCTGGCACATCTCAACTTGTCTATCATTCTCCTTTTTTCGTACGGATTTTTTTCTTCATATAAAAAAAGAAAATTCTATTTTTCGTTGCTTTTTCTACTGATAGGTATAATTAGTATTTTGCAGTTTATACCATTTTCTATAAATACTTTTATAAAAGATTATTTCGATTACGGGGGCGACGCAAAAATAAAAGGAAGAGTGGACGCAATCGACTACATATATAAGGATTCAAAAGGTGAGAAATTCGGTTTATTGGTTTTCAGTCCACCGGTTTACACATATCCCTATGATTACATTGTGTTATGGTATGGTAAAAATAGGTATGGATATATTCCGCACAAAGAAAAGAAAGGATTATTTTATTTGTTGATGGAAAAAGATCCTGGAAAACCATGGTCTTATAATGGCTGGCTTGAGACTGTTATAAAAGATGGTACAATAGAAAAGACTGAAGTACTTCCAAGCGGCTTAATAGTCCAAAAACGAATAATGCATTAATTTTATGCCAGTTAAAGAAGTTATTCTTGATTTAAGATTAATATTATTAAAAAATAGTAAGTGGTTACTTTTGTTAGTAATTTTTTCCTTTTTCATTTTTCTGAGATTTTATGATTTGGAGAACAGAACTCCTTTCAGTTTTGACCAGGTAACTAACGCTTGGGCAATGAAAGATTTTATTCTGGATCATAAATTATTACTGGTTGGTCCGGTAGCAAAAGGAAATTCAGGATTTTATGTAGGACCATTTTATTATTATTATTTATCAATTTTTTATTTTATTACAAAGCTTGATCCTATTGCTGCTGGTTGGGCAGCCGGTGTAGCAAGCATATTCACTTTTGTAACACTATTTTATGTAGCTAATAAAGTATTTTCTTTCAGAACTGCTTTAATTGCAGTACTTATTCATACGGTTTCTTATTATGCTATTGGTTTTGATAGAATACAATGGCCGGTTAATTTCATATTCCCTTTATCTCTTATAATTTTTTATTCTCTATATAAAGTTATTACAGGTAAAGAAAAATATTTATTATTGCTTGCCGTGGCTTTGGGATTTTCTTTCAGTATGCATTTTACCGCAGTATTTTTTCCAATAATGATATTGTTTTCCCTCCCTTTTTTCCCAAAGACAATTCAAACCTTAAAATATTCCATAGTCGCTGTTCTTTTATTTGTAATTTTCCTTATCCCAAATATTATTTATGAACTCAATTCAAAAGCATCCTCAAGTAAGCATTTGTCAGGTTATATAAATACTTATTACCACGGATTTCATTTTGTGAGATTTATCCAAATGGTAACAGATGCCTTCATTGAGGCTGAAGCAACCATATTTTTCAAAATCTTAAAACCTGTAAAATATTTAATTTACCCACTTTTCGTTATTATTTTTTATCTAAAAAAACCTACAAAAAATACATTTACGATATGTTATTTATTTGGTTTGTGGTTTTTAATTCCATGGATTGTT
>MFNJ01000055.1 GCA_001782015.1 Candidatus Levybacteria bacterium RIFCSPHIGHO2_01_FULL_36_15 | reverse complement strand
TTCACCACGATGGATCTAGACCTATATGTAAAGCTGCAGAACGATGTTTGCGAGAACAGCAATACAGGACAAAAATGGAAGCGCCATTAACAAAAGAACAAATTATGGAAAGCATTGGTAATAGGCAGCAAGAAATGTGTGATTCCTACGTACAGACTCCTGAATATAAATCAATTAAGAAAACAAAACTAAACAGAGAAGTTGCTCAATCTGTTTCTGCCCAAGAAGTTATAATTTCTCCTGGCGCTATCGCTGAAATCCCTCAGCAAAAGAAGAAAAAAGGAAGGAAAACCAAACAATCTCAGGAATCTGACAATATGCCGCAAAGAAATGAAATGTTTGGTGCATTACTTAGAGGTGAAATTACGCCTCAAGAAATAGCAGTAGGCGTTTCAGTTACGGGTATTGAAACGATAGATGATTTGGATTTGTTAAACAACAAATTACTTAAAGCATCCTCCGGGCAGACAGGTATTAATAAAGTTCGAAAAAGCAAACAGGTGAAAGATTGCGTTTTACCTGATTTAAGAAAAAGAGGTTTTAACGGATCAGTAAGCGGTATTGAAGCAGCGGTAATTGCCAACCGTCTCGAAAAGGAATCATCTATAACAGATGAGCAGGATTTATTTGAATATTTAGCAAAAGTTGGTTTATTTTCTACGGGAAGAGGAAAAGTAGCTGAGATGCTGTTAGATGTAAAAGTATACAGGAAAGAAAATGCGCATAGTAAGTCTTATCTAGGCGTTTCAGTTAAAAATCTTACGGGAGAAGAGGGACTTATTGAACTTGAAGATCTATTTATAATGTCGGGAATTGGTTGGGCAGAGTCTCAGCGTGAAGCCTTACGAAACGTGATATCCGGTGGCCTTCCGTCTTTAGGAAAAAGAAGATAAGCTCTCTAACATCTAACACTCCCGGAGTGGCGCAAAGCTAACACATTGGTATAATTTACAATTTAAATCAAATAAAGACTTACTCAAATGTAAGATGTCGAATAAGTTTTAGCTGTTTTTGGTAGCCCGCTTGATCATATATAAACCTTTTATAAGATTTTATGTCTGGAAATTGAGACAGGACAATTTCCTTGTGGCAAGCAATGAGATTGTTTTGTTTCTTTCCTAAATATTTAGCAAATGAAGAATAAGGATAATCTTCCAGTTCTTCGAGATGCTTTACTACAAAAGAGGAATAGGGATTTAAGTGTATATAACGATTTAGATGTAAAAGTTGATTATTATCTTCTACTCTAACTGCCTTAAATTGTCCTTCGAACAAATATCCAGACCTAGTATTTTTGGTGTTAAAAAAACGAGTAAAGCTATTTTGAAAAAGTCTAACATAACTGCTTATTCCGTCTTTAGCTAACTGTTTCAAAAGTAAGTGATAATGGTTAGGCATAAGACAAAAACAGATAATTTCTATCCTCTTCTGTATTTCTTCTAAATTTTTTATAACTTCAAGTCTTTTATCAAACCCAAATGATAAAAAATATGATAGTTTTGTCGGTAAATTAAGGTGTTGGTAATAAAATAATGAAAGAAGGAAACGATTACATTCAGAACTTCTGATAAATATAGTCTCTTTGTTAATTGTTCGATTGAAAATGTGATAGAATTCTCCGTCTGCAAATACAGTTTTTCTAAGTGGCATAGTTTAACTGTAGCAGGATTTTTACCGATGTGTCAAATATAAAACACTTCGGGAGTGTTGTAGTTAGTAGTTATTACTATCATAAGACCACAAAGGAAGAAGTGTTAAAGCTATTTAAGAAGTAAATCGCTGTAAGACACGGAAATTAAATCTTTTGAGTCTATTGCAAATAATTTCAGGTATTGATTGCATTGTGCAAGCAACTTATTTTTTCCGATAGATCCGTCTTTGTCTATTGCTTCTATTTCAACAAAAGAACCCAGGTTTTTGACCTTGTCTATATGGAATTTGACATTCTTTATAAAATATATTTTTCTTGATTTGTCAACAGTTACTAAAACATCAAGGCTTTTTTCAAGCACATCTTTCAAAGAAGAATTACGGACTGTCGGGAAAATTATTACACTTGATTGTTTGGGTCCGTTTTCGTTTTTTCTTTCATAGTAAATCAGGGCATTTTCTATTTTCCCCTCTCTTAACTTGAGTCTTCCTTTTTTAACTTTAAAATATATATCTATCTGATGATCCGTACCCTTGAAATCGGCGTTTTTTGAAAAAAGTATTTTTCTTATCTTTTCTGCGTATTTACACTTAGCTTTTATTTCAATATTAATCTGCTTCATTGTTACGCCTCTTTTCCTACGGCTTCTGAAATATTTTTATAGCCGTCTTTTTCAAGAAGTTTCGCAATTCCCATGTTGACCTGCAAAACAAGTTGGGGGCCTTCAAAAACAAGCCCGGTTATAAGCTGTACCAGAGATGCGCCCAGCTTTATTTTTTTATACGCGTCCTGGGCGCAAAATACTCCTCCGCAACCAATAATAATAAGTTTCTTGCCATATTTTTTATAGGCAAGCCGGATCAGTTCATTTGACCTTTTTTCCGTTGGTTTTCCGCTAAAATATCCTCTTGTAAATTTTTTTGCCTCATCCTGGTTTATTGAAGGATCATTTCTGTTTTTCTGAAGATTCCCAAAAATTACGCCTTGAACGGGAAATTTTACAATTACATCAAGCATTTTAAGCACGTCTTCATTTGATTTCTCAATAGGCATTTTTATAAGAAGGGGTTTGGAAGATCTGAGTTTGGATATTCCTCTTAAAAGTTCTTCAAGGTTGCGGGGGGGATAGAATGATATATTTCCAACTAAATTTGGACAACTGATATTTAACTCATAATAGGAAAATGGAGTTTTTGATTTTTCCACTTTTTTAAATGCGGTTAATATATCTTCTATTGACTGTTCTTGTGTAACTAGATTCTTTGTATTTGTCCTGCCTATACTTATCCCGATTGGTATTTCAAAATTTTCATTCTTAAGTTTTTTCAAAATCGCATCTATTCCGGTATTTTTAAATCCTTTGTTAACCAGAAGAGATCTTGATTTGATAAGCCTTCCAAGGCGTGGAGGCAGGTTTCCGCCGTAAGGCTTATTGGTGATTGTGCCTATTGTTTCAAAACCAAAACTTAAAGATGGTAAAATCCGGGTAAGATTGGCATTGTAGTCAAACCCTGCAGAAAGGCCTATGGGGTTTTTAAAATGAATTCCCATTAACCTCTGTTCTAATACGCTGTTTTTATAATCAAAAATGAATTTCAGCAAATATTTTGATAAGCTATTTCTGCCTAATTTTTCTCCAGTACTCGTAATTCTTTCATGAACAAACTCCGGATCAAATAGAAAAAAAATTCTTTTTGTTACGTTTTTGTAAAAGACAGAAATAAAAGGTGTAGTGATATTCTTCATTAAAAATTTCACTATAAAAGCAAGGTTAAGTTATAAAATGTGCCGAAGAAGGGACTCGAACCCCCAACCCTTTCGGGATACGGCCCTAAACCGTACGCGTATACCAGTTC
This sequence comes from Candidatus Levybacteria bacterium RIFCSPHIGHO2_01_FULL_36_15, assembly GCA_001782015.1. Taxonomy (GTDB): domain Bacteria; phylum Patescibacteriota; class Microgenomatia; order Levybacterales; family GWA1-39-11; genus 2-01-FULL-36-15. Next base: position 12,098 of record MFNJ01000055.1, on the reverse strand, counting down.
CGCCACTTCGGCGCATAGCAAAGGCGATATGTTAGCTTGTTAACATTACACTCAAGTATTAGCAGATCACCATTTATGCCACCAGCATATTTTTGCGATTTAATTATACAAAAAAGAAGATATTTATACCAGGTGAAAAGATTCAATTATAAATCTCTTGATAGGTCTTTGGAGGTAAGGTCAATATACTCATCGTTTATCTGGTTCATATAGCGTTTTACTGCAGTTGACCAGTGGCTGGCCTCTGCATAGATTGGACCGATTTTATCGACCGTGTCAGCGCCTTTTTCTATATAATTTTCCTTTAAAGCCTTATTAATCGTATCTATTCCGTCTTCCCAGTTTTTAAAATATATGTATCCTCCGCCCCACCCGTATGCATTATATGTGCCGCTTATCAGAAGATTTCCAAAATAAGATTCAAGGCCAGAAATAGAAGGCAGGAGTTTCCAGTCCACCTTATATTTATCTGCGTATTTGACATAGTACTGTGCGTAAGGAGTAAGCGGTGAGTTATATTTTTTAAACACATTCTGTAAAGCCACTACTCTTTTATCGGAATTCTGAGCTCCGTTTAAATTATTTGTAAGTAGTGCTGCTGAAGAACCTGCCAGCTTTTCTGCTGCGTATGTTTTTGGGGTTTGGCTTATGGCAAGTAGAAGCGCCATAAGCAGAATGATATATTTCAATCTGTTCTATGGGTCTGCTCCTGTCATATAGGAGTTTTCCCATAAAAAAATCCTAAAGTAGTTTTGGGCTACCTTAGGATCTGAACGTATTATACCAAATGACTATAGGGCTGTCAAGTATTTTACTACAGGCTTATATTTATTCTATCCATGAAAAATGACACTCCGTTTGCCCAGGAACCGTTACTTGACGGGGTATATTTTTTCATTATTTCATCGGGTTCAATAAGACCTTTGGCTTTATATTCTTTTGCAAGAGTTTTTGAAACTGTTTCTATAGCCTCGTCATACCCTGAAAACCTGGTGACCTTACCTCCATAGATGCCAAATCCCCAGCAGTTGTATGAATTATTGGGTATTTTTTTGCAGAGATTGCTTTCCTGCATAGCTATTGCAGGAAGAAGCCGAAAGTCAAGACTGTGCTTGTCAGCCTCGTCTACAATTTTGTAAGTATAGGCTGCAAGAGGAGATTTGTAAGTCAAGAAAAATTTTTTTAAAGCTTCCACTCTTGCGTCATTCTGATAGATAAAAATTGCAGTTTCCTGTCTTTTTTCAGGAATGGCTTTAAAGGCTACATTGCTGTTAAAGGCATCCATTGATTTGTTGTAATAACCGTTATTTTCGTGTACAAGGTAAAGTGAAAATAAAATTGCGACCAGAAGAACTGCGGGTGCTATACCAAAATATCCTGCTAGTATTAATAGCTTTTGTTTCATCCTTAATTTAATATACACATAATTTTACAAACTTGTCAACCAAAGAGCTTTATACTAAAATGAAGCAGAATGCCCTGGTGTTGGAATTGGTAGACAAGCTAGCTTCAGGAGCTAGTGCCAGCAATGGCGTGGGAGTTCGAGTCTCCCCCGGGGCACATATTTTATGAGAAAAAGAGTTTTTATAGCCCATGGTTGGGGTGGAAATCCCCAAGAAGGATGGTTTCCGTGGCTTAAACGTGAACTTGAAAAGAGAAATTTTGAAGTTTTTGTTCCACAGCTACCTCAAGCCGATAAGCCCAGGATCAAAACTTGGATACCGGCACTTGCTAAAGTTATCACAAAACCGGACAGCAAGACCTATTTTGTAGGGCACAGTATGGGATGTCAGACGATCGCAAGGTATTTAGAGAATTTACCAAAAAAAGAAAAAGTCGGCGGAGCTGTTTTTGTGGCCGGATTTTTCAAGCGGCTGACAGGACTGGAGAGCGATCCAGAAGTTCAAAAAACAGATAGGCATTGGTTAAATGCTCCCATTGACTTTAAAAAAATTAAATCTCATTTGAACAAAAGTGTAGCTATTTTTTCTGATGATGATCCGTATGTTCCTCTGGATAATCAGGATGACTTCAGGGATAAACTTGGCTCAGAAATTATTGTTAAACACAACATGGATCATTTCAGCGGAAGCCGTGGTTTTACAAAACTTCCAGTTGCCTTAAAAGCGGTTCTGGATATTTCCGGTAAGTAGCCTGGAAACCTCTCTTTTAAAGTTTTTTAATAAATTTTCACTATATCAAAGTAAGCAAATTAACGTCAAAACCAGTCAATATTTCCCCAAACCCTTGACAAGCATTTTTTCTTTTGCTAAATTGGGTTCTTCAAATTGTTAGCCTCGTCTTTATTCAAATTTTTAAATTTATTATTTAAGAAAAGGTCGCAGAATCGAGTAATAAAAAATATAGTCGGTTCGTTGTTATAGATTTTAATTTTTCGCGGCATTATTATGATCAAGAAAATATCTGCCCTAATGCTGGTTTTGGTACTGACAATATCTTTTGAAATATCTATTTTGATTGGCAACGTAGTTGCCTCTTCAAATCAGGTAGAACTTTTGAGTTCAGCCTGGCATCTTACAAATAATAAAACTGAGGCTTACCAGAAGGTTGACCCCAATATTCTTAAAGGAAAAGATAGAATTAGCATTACTTATAATCTTCATGGTACATGTTTATTAGACGGAGATGCGTCAGCAATTATCTTTGACCAGAACGGATGGAAGTATATTTCCCTTTCAAAATATGGACAAAACTGTAAAGACGGCGATCAGACGGTTGAAATAGCTTTATCAGACTTTAAAGATGCAGGTAACGCAGTTTTAGATACAAATGATCCACTGACTGATTTCTTTCATTCAAGACTCTGGTATGATGCGTCATTTACAGTTGATGTAATAAGCGCTGCTGTTTTTAGCTCTTCATCCGGTCCATCAAGTTCAAGTACAAGCGTTACACCTACTGTAACGCAGTCACAAGCAGGCTTTACCGGCGAGTATTATGATAATAAATATTTAATCGGAAATCCTGTATTGACACGCCAGGATGATTCCATAAATTTTGACTGGAAAAATTCATCTCCGGATCCAAAAATTTCCCCCAACACTTTTTCAACAAGATGGACAAAAAATGATAATTTTACGGATGGAACTTATGAATTTTCTGTGACCGTGGATGATGGAGTAAGATTGTTTGTTGACAATGAAAAAATATTAGACAAATGGATAGGACAGGCTGCTACAACTTATAAAGTAAGTAAAAGTATATCTTCTGGAACTCATAAAATAGTTATGGAATATTATGAAGATTACGGTGGCGCTGTTGCAAAAATGAGCTATGCAAAAACTAATCTTACCACAAATCTGTCTGCAATACCTACGGTAACTCCTACTCCTACCTTAACAACTACATTAACAGGTTCATGGCCAATTCAAAGCGTTGATGCCATGAAGTCCACAAAAGATATGGTTTGCGGACAGCAAAGCGAGTCATGGATAGGTAAATGGGTAGATAAGGCTGTTGAGCTTGGCGCAAACTATGTATCTATTTCAACTCCCTATGAAAACCCAAGTTGCGGTGACGCGTCTTCCTACACAAAAACCTGGATAAAAGTAATCCGTTCAAGAGGGCTTAAGGTTTGGTTCAGGCAGATGCCTTTAAGTTTTGAAGGAATATATAACGTGCAAAAGAATAATTCTTCAAATTATCTTAATTTGATCTCTGATTATGTAAAATCACATGCGGATAATTATCAGGATGGTGACATTTTTACTCCCATCCCTGAGCCTCAAAATGGAGGAATTACAGGGATTACCTACTGCGCGGGGAATGTCTGCCAATTTGCAGGACAGGCATCTTTCAATCAATGGCTGCGGGATGCAATGACTGTTTCCAAGAATGCTTTTGCTGCCATTGGTAAAAATGGTGTAAAAATTGGTTACTTTGGTTTTGACGGATTTGTGGCTTGGGGTGATAATAACCCTGACTGGAACGGCATTCTTGAAGATGCGACTGTACAAGCTATGGGAAATATAACAATTGACCATTACCCTGAAGCGATCGGAGAGACTATGGCAAGCGGTCTTGACCAGCTTCAGGCGCGTTATCCTGGTGTACCTATAGTGATTGGTGAATGGGGCACAATAAACGGGGGGGACGTCCAACAGCAAGTCAAGAATACGATGGGTGCTTCAAAAAGACCGGGAGTTGTAGGATTTAACTATTGGCAGTTTGGGCCTGGCGGCGCTGGCGAACAGCTTTTCAATGATGACTTTTCCAATCGTTCTCAATTTGCGGACGTACAATCATTTTATAAAAACCCTTAAAACTTAGCTGTTGGTTCTAGAATAGAATCCTCCAGTATTTTTAGTTCCATGCGTGATTTTTGAAAAAAATAGCCTACGATTGCAAACGTGACGATCGGTGAGATCCATTCCGGGACTTTAAAACCGTAGGCGTTGGAAATCATTATTATTCCTAAAAAAAGTATTGAGTACATTGCTCCGTTTTTCAGATATTTATATTTTTTAATCTTGGAAATGTTGCTTATGGTTATGTTTCTTAAAACAATTGCTCCCAGCCCGTTGCCCAGGAAAATAATGGGTATAGACAGCGTGAACGCAAAAGCTCCCACTACTCCATCTACGGAAAAGGTTGCGTCTATTACTTCTAAATATAAAATTTTACTGATGTCTGAAAGATGACTTTGTTTTCCAAGCATATTTTCTTCCTGCGCCTGCGCATACTGCTTGAATCCATGTGTAATAAAAAATGCGGTTGAGCCAACAACTGCGCCAAAAGCAAGCAGAGACCCCTGTTTTAACCCGTACCACACAATTATTGTTAAGAGTATTGATACCACAGTGTAAAACCAGGCTCCCTGTGATTGCAAAAACCTCTCCCCTTTTAAGCCGAAATTTTTGGTTTCTAAAAATAACCAGTGAAAAAAAAGAAATATCAGAAAAACTCCTCCTCCGTTAAGAAGTACTGGGGATGAGGTTTCAATAGCTTTATAAACAGCAGGGTCACCTTTGAACGTGGCAGTTAATGCTTCCAGTATTCCAATGCCGGGCACAGAGATCCAGACCAAGACTAGAGGCAGAAATCCGCGAACCATGAATACTGCAAATAAAATTCCCCAAACCAGAAACCAGCGTCTTGCCTTTTGTGACATATTGGACAAAACTTCAGCATTAATTATGGCGTTATCAATGCTGCTGATGATTTCAAAAAGAGACAGACCAAAAACAGTAAGGAGCAGTGATAATAAATTCATATTCTAAATTATACCAGAACACAGGTAGTAGATTCATTCTTGCATTTTTGATACAATAATCAGTGCTTTGGGCTTGTTTTTAGCTTTGGGTCGGTGGCGGAATTGGTATACGCGTACGCTTGAGGTGCGTATTCCGTAAGGAGTGGAGGTTCAAGTCCTCTCCGACCCACCTTGTTCTTTGTTCCGCAGTGTGAGCATTGTTATAAAATGGGACAATATCCTTAAGGGTTTACCCTGAGCGAATAAAATTCGCGAAGGGCTCATAGCTCAGTTGGTAGAGCGTTGCGTTTACATCGCAAATGTCAGAGGTTCAAGTCCTCTTGAGCCCACAAAATCATTGCAAATTGAAGATTTTAGATTTAAAATAGAAAAGTTTGTTAGTCTATATTTAAAATTTGCTTTTTGCTATTTTATATATTTTTAGCCGGGATGGCCGAGGTAGTCAAGGCGCATGTCTGAAGAACATGTTATCTGGGTGCAATTCCTAGTTCCGGCACAATAAAATTTACACAGGATTTACCTCTTGGAGAAACTTATTAAGCGCCCTTTCATTTTCTTGAATTTCATCATATGTTTTTTGCGTTATCCTACCCATTCTTAAATAATATTTAATCATTTGTTGCAAGGTAAAGGCAGAATGAAGTTTGATTCCCTGTTTTTCGAGGCACTCCCCTGCTCCTTGTTCTCTATCTATTAGTACAATCGCGTCCTTAACTACCAGGCCTTCCTCTCTCAATATTTTTGCTGCATTTCCGACTGAGGTTCCATGAGTTGCAACATCATCAATAGGTAGAGCTATTTTGCCTCTATCTTCCGGTAAAATTCCATCTATCTTATTTCCGTTTCCATGGGTTTTTTTGTCAATCCGGGGAGTTACTATACCTACTCCGAATCTGTCCTGAAGAGATGAAACAAAATGGCTTGCGGCTGTGGGAATATCCGCAAATAAATCAAATTTTAACGGACGAACTAATTCCTGATACGCACTTACGGCACATCTTTTCGCATCCGGAAACCGTCTCAATAGCCGCAAATCGAAATACACAGAAGCCTCAGGGGCATCAGGGTATGTTTCATGAAGATTAAACCGGAATCTCCTGAATTGTACTGCTCCCACGTCAAATATCTGTAAGGAAAGCATTTCCTTAACCGGTGTCAGTCCTTCGGGATTAGGTGTTTTTCCGTCTCTTGCCTCAACAAGCATAACATAGCAATTATTTATTAAGTTATAATAAAAGTCAAGTTTAATCTTATATTGAGTGGTAAGTTTATTTCCTGTATAATCGAACTGTGTTTTCTGCGGTGGTAGTTCAGCGGTAGAACGGTCGCCTCAGGCGACAGGTTGCGGCTAGTAAATATGTACTATGTTTATGTCTTGCGTAGTTTGAAGAATAATAGATTATATACAGGTTCGACAAATAATTTAGAGAGAAGAATTTTTGAACACAATAGAGGTCAGTCAAAATATACAAAATCTACTGCGCCATTCAAACTTGTATATAAAGAGCAATATGAAAGTAAATCGGAAGCTTACAACAGAGAGTTATTTTTAAAAACAGGTAAAGGTAGAGAATTTTTAGATAGTATTATTAATAAGCGGGCGTAGTTCAGTGGTAGAATGTCTCGTTGCCAACGAGAAGGTCGCCGGTTCAAGTCCGGTCGCCCGCTCCAAACCGGACTAGATTTGAAAATATGCAGGATTGGAGCGAATTAGAAGGCTATTTGCAGGTTCGAGCCGAACTATTTTTGAGGAATTTAGGCAAGCTCAACGGGAGATAAGATTTGAACTTATAATTTTTAGATAATGGATGATATGTCAAAACAACAATTTCCAGAACCCACAGTCGGCGCATTAATCTTTAATCCAAACGGTGAAATCTTTCTAATGAAGTCTCATAAATGGAAAGGCAAATACGTTATCCCCGGTGGTCATATTGAACTAGGAGAGACGATGGAAGGAGCTGTTAAAAGGGAGATAAAAGAAGAAACAGGTTTAGATATCTATAATATCGAATTCTTAAATTTTCAAGAATTCGTTTTTGATAAGGCGTTTTGGAAAAAAAGACATTTTATATTCTTTGATTTTATCTGTAAAACTAAATCTTCAAAAGTTAAGCTAAATTCAGAGGGTCAAGAATTTATATGGGTATCTCCAAAGGACACGTTGAAGTTACCGGTAGAACCATACTCAAGACAGACTATCCAAGAATACTTAAAAACCAGAAGTAAAACTTTCGATGTTTAAATGGTTTTTGAGAAGCCTAAGTTGTAAAATTAGATCCGGAGTAATTTGTAATAGTAGGTTCGAGCTGAGTACGGTTACCAGCTCTTATAATCTCTTCGTAAAATACCATCGTACTATTGTGAAAAAGATAATTATTATAATAGCAATTCTTGTTGTCGCTTTTCTTACGATTTTTTTACTGATAAAAGATAATGTAAGTAGTATAATTACAGATAAAGCAGGGGAAGTAGAAGTAAAGCTTAATAATAAAAAAAGTAATATGAAAATTACAAGTACCGCCTTTAACACAGGAGAAAAAATTCCAAGCGTTTATACATGCGATGGAAAGGATACCAATCCTACGTTAGTGTTCTCTGATGTTTCGGAAAGTGCAAAAAGCCTGGTTTTAATCATGGACGATCCGGATGCGCCTGCGGGAACTTTTGTGCATTGGGTGGTTTATAATATTGATCCCCAAACAGAAAAAGTTGTTGAAAATTCTGTCCCAGAAAGTGGAATCCAGGGAGCAACCAGCGCTGGAGATAGTAAATACCACGGTCCATGTCCTCCTTCGGGAACGCACAGATATTTTTTCAAGCTTTACGCTTTAGACATTGTTCTTAGTGTTCCGGAAAATACGAATAAAAGATCTCTTATAGATGCGATGAACGGTCACGTGATTGCAAACGCGGAATTAATCGGTCTATACGGTAGAAGCCAATAAACGTCTCCCCTATTTTTCTTGAAGCACAAGCCTCATTTTGGTATCATTGATGTATATTGCCCATTGCCGAGTCGTCTAACGGTAGGACAACGGACTTTGGATCCGTTTATTCTGGTTCGAATCCAGGCTCGGCAGCAAGTTTGGATTTTGAGAGTACAAAGCCTCTAATTGTGTTGTCTTATCAATCCCTTCTATAGGTTCGAACTTATCATGAATTTCTTTAACTTCTTTTGCTGCTTCCATCATTGGAATAAGCGTTTCTTCAAGATTAATACGCAGGCTTTTGAGTCTTATTTTCAAAATAATAAGGAACTTGATGGATTTTTATTCAATTTTGGCATAGGAATTGATTCAGGCAAAGTATTGGTAGTACGAGGCGGAATACGAGGAGAAAATAATAATGACCTTGTTTGGGTAGGAAATGCTACAAATTATGCAGTAAAATTGGCTGCTCTTTGCAAAGAAGGCTATCATGTTTATATCTCCGAGGATATGTACAAAAATATGGCAACAACAAGTAAGATAGGCTCGAATGGTAATAACATGTGGGGAGTTAGGACTTGGACTGATATGAATGGTGTAAATATCTACAGAAGTAATTGGACTTGGACACCCTAAATCAACCATAACTATACTATAAGCTACTTATTTGATATAATTAGCATATGAAGAATGAAAAATTCTTACTAAAATCAAAGTTGGTTAACGACATTCGTATCCATCAACCACGTTCGTCAAGGGAAGAGATATATGCCTTTCCGAAAGGGTATCAAATGATTGGTACTCGATACGCTCTTAAGCTTAGAGAAATTAAATTTCTAATACAAGGAAATCATCTTTTTAATGTCTATTTTAATCCTGAACTCAGTGTTGGAGAGATTCTGTTTGCTGATGAAAACAAATGGAATCCAGTTGGTAAGGGTTTTCAGGATGTGGAGATTGGCGTGAATCCTTCTAAATTCAATCCCCTGAGTGATAAGGAAAAAAATGAATTCATAGTTCAGCATATTACCAAGATGTTTACTGAGGTAAACAAAAGATACAAGTTAGACCTCAAGGCATTAAAGCAGGTTGAGTCAATCATTCTGGAAAGTGGTGAGGATATGGAGTTTGTTTACAAAATAAAGGAAACTCAAAAGTACAAAGTGATAATTTCTTATCAAGTAAAGCTTCCAAATGAAGCCAAGGCTTTTATTACATATATAGACAAACAAAATAATAACTCTTCTGGCAAAGTCACTGTACCTACCCAGTTATTTGAAGACATATTTTATTTAGCTGGTTCAATCCAAGTAAAAGACAGCATGGTAACTCTTAAAAGCCGAGACTCTCATATATCTCAAGTTTATACAAAAAGATATGAACTACCTATGAAAATCTCTGCTGAAACCTATCAAGTTATCTTAGAAGTATAGTAAGATGAATGCTGGGATTAGCCTCAACTCTGCTATAATCTCATTATGAAAGGTAATGACTGTATTATCGATTATCCAGAAATGCGTAAGCAGCTTATAGAGCGCTTACAAGAGATAGGATTTAATATGGAAGATTGGCATATTAATACCTTTAATGCTGAGGGCGAAGGTCATATCTATGAAATTCAAGATATATCTTACCAATCATGTGACTATATATACCTCATAAATAAAAAAAATCGAAAAGATGTATTTTATTTATGGATTGATATTGCATGGACAGATGGCATGAAATATCCACTTCTATATATTCTTTATATACATGCGGAAGATGTTGAATCGGAAATAGATTCGTTAACAGATAGCATTGAAGAGCATTTTACTAGAAATTACAATCCAAAAGAAAAAACAAATGCCGATACGGATGGTTTAATAAAAAAGTATTCTCTTCGTCCTCTTCCTAAGCCAAGGGAGATTGTTGAAGCACATGTAACATTTGAGCAATTCGATGCTATTAAACAGGAATGGTTGCAGAAAAAACTTCCTAGATAATTAATTACTTTGATAATAATAAAGATAATTATTGGAGTAAAAAGTTCCGACATCGTACACTAGTGCCAGCAAAATAACCCACCTCGGATTCGAACCTAAAACTGCTACTTGACTATTTGTACATAATTCTGTAATATTTAATTATGACAAAAACTCTACCTATTACAAAAGCACGAGAAGAACTAACGAGCATTGTTGAAAATGCTCAAAAAAAACTTGATGAATACATAATTACGGTAAATGGGATCCCAGCAGCAGTTCTCATGTCTATTAAGGAATTTGAATCCTGGAAAGAAACAAATGAAATTCTTGCAGACTCAGAATTGATGAAAGATATTAAGTTAGGAGAAAGAGACATTACTCGTGGAAGAACACATGATTGGGAAGATGTAAAAAAAGAATTAGGCTGGAATGTATAAATTAGAAATTACTTCAAGAGCAAAAAAACAACTAAAACATGTTACCAAAAACTACGAACAAATCGCTATCAACAACGTATTCATAGAAATTAAAGAAGATCCTTTTGTTGGTAAACCCTTAAGTCGTGAATTAACAGGAAAATTTTCATATAAAGTTGGTGCACACAGAATAATCTATAAGATAAATAAACAAGATAAAATTGTGCAGATATTGTCAGCAGGCCGCCGCTCTACTATTTACCAATAACTAGGAATATAAAATCTTTCTTCTTGGGTTTGGAAATAAGTCCGAATATTGTCTATGTCCACCAGCCGATTCGACTCGCTTCGCTCGCTCACGGCTTTCAGCTTAATTCTAGAATAAACAAATAGCTTTTCAGATAAAACAAAACAAAGAATCGCTCTAAGCGAAGTCGAAGGGTATATAATATTTTTATGCCATACTACGTCTACATACTCCGCACATCTTCAAATACTTTATATATAGGTCAAACAAATAATTTAGAAAGAAGAATTAAAGAACATCAAAGTAAAAACAGTAAATCAGCCAAATATGTAAGGTATTTTCCATCATTTAAGTTGGTTTACTGCGAAAATTATGATACAAGAGCTGAAGCAATGAAAAGAGAATACCAGCTTAAAACCTGGCCAAAAGCAAAAAAGGAAGAGTTAATTGCAGGAAATTTAGAAAACTGAAACATATACAGAAAGTTTAGATAAGAATTGGTGATATCAATTTTACAAAAAGCAGGATTTAATTTAATTTACCTTGTTGTTTGAGGGATTGGACTCTTGCTTGTTGTACTTCTGGATTTTGCGCCCAATTTCTTTTAGGCCCTGTTGGTTCCCATGGTGTGTTCCATTTGACACCGGAAAAACCGAATGATCTTCCTTCTCTGTCTTTTGGTGACGCTGGCACTTCTTTTATATGTCCTCCTAATTGCTCCATTCCTTGCTTTAAAGTTTCTCTTGCTTGTTCGTCTGTGGCTCTTATTTTATAGACGCCAGTAGGTCCATCCGAAGTTTCTATTATTTCAACTAGTTCCGCAGATGCTTTACCATGATAGATATCGCCTTCGCCAATTTTCTTTCCGTTTTCCATACGTTTTGTGATATTATCAAATCCGTTTTCTTAAGTCAAATTCAATTTTATTAACAAATCCTTTTCTTGCCGATATGCCAGCTTTGTCAGGCTTGGGGAGTGAGATGGCAAATTTACAGGCGGTAATAAAAAACGTTTTTTCTAAAAAAGTTTTTACATGGTCCAAGAGAGTAAGCTTTTTATAATGTGCCAAACAGATCATGTTTGATATACTGTTTTAATGGATATAAAAATACTTGGCAATGGCAACTGGGGAAATGCTTTGTATTCAGTCATTAAACAAAACTGTCCGTCAGTTTCAATTTTAAAGCGGGGTCAAACAGCTGCTAAGGCTGATCTTGTTGTTTTGGCTATTCCAACACAGTCTATCAGGGAATCGTTAGAAAACATTTCTTTTGGTGATAAATATAAAATAATAGTGAACACCAC
>MFNJ01000054.1 GCA_001782015.1 Candidatus Levybacteria bacterium RIFCSPHIGHO2_01_FULL_36_15 | reverse complement strand
TCTCCGTCAAGTATTCTTCTATCCGTTTATACTCATGAAGTTCTGAGGGCGCAAACCAGAGAGCTTTTTCAAAATCCGCTTCATCTTTGCTTCCTGAGGCATGAATCACATTCATAACAGGCCTCTTTTCCGTGTTGGCATAATATGCCGAGTCAAGAGAAAAATCGCCTCTTATTGTTCCGGCTGCTGCGTTTACCGGCATGGTTGAGCCGGCCAGCGTTCTGGCATTATCAACCGCATGTCTTCCCTCAAAAACCATAGCAACTATGGGTCCGTTTGACATAAACTCAATAAGCCATTTCATTACTTTTTTGCCTATTTCAAGAGGATCATCTGTACCAAGCTCTTTTTTGGCATTCATTTTGTATTGCTCATAAGTTGCCAGAGTTTTTCCGCCCAAGCTTTTAAGATATGCCTCATCTGTGCTTTTATAGTGTTTATGAAGAATTGCCTCGGGCGCCTGAAGCATTTTAAGCCCAATAATCTTAAGACCGGTCTGCTCAAACCTTTTAATAACTTCACCAACCAACCCGCGCTTTACTCCGTCCGGCTTTACAATAATAACAGTTTGCTCCATAAGTCTTTGATTATCTTAAGGCCAAAACGGCTAAAAGTCAATATGAGTCTTTAAAAAAGATCGACTTGTTGACATCAACTATAGGATATTATATAATGCACTCTTCTATGGGAGTGTACCAAGAAAAAGCACCACAGCTTAATCAAAATCAACCGGAATTAACGCAAAGCCCTGAAAGAAAAGAGTTTAAGGGAGAAACAATCTGGCGTCTTTTTGAAAACGGAAGTATTAACGCTCTTCCTGTATCTATGGCTGTTTTAAATCCAGCCGGCCGCGTGGTAATAGGCAACACAAGCTATAAAAAATTATTCGGCTTACCAACAGAAGATGCTGAAAAAGAAGTATTTATTCAAATACCTGCAAAAGAAGGAGAGAAAAATCCACTGGACCAGTTGATACAAGGAGAAATAGAATCGCATGACCAACAAATTAAACTCGAGATTGAAAATGAAGAAAAGTGGCTAAAAGCTCATATAACTGCTCAGGAGTATTGCGAAGGAACAAGAATACTTGTGACAGGCTTTAGCGATATTACAGATGAAATGGTACAAATACTTGATTTACAACAAAGAAGAGAGCAAATAGAAGAAAATGTAGCTACCGTACGCCATGACTTAAAAAATCCGCTTCAGGCAATCAGAGGCTACGGACAACTTCTGGACAGATCCGGAGAACTTGATAGAACGGTATATTTGGCAGATGAAGAGGGAAATCTGAAAAAGGATGAGGAAGGAAATCCAATAAAATCAACTATCAGTGAGGTTGCCCCCAGAGTTGAAAGATTTGTTGGCGTGGCGCGAAGCGCTGCAGAAAGAAATTTTGAAATAACCCAAAGACTTCAGGACATTGAGTATTTGCCCAAAAAGGAATCTTTGGACATGATCCAAGTGTTAGAAAGTTCCCTGAAGAGACGCAGAAAACAAGACCAATTGGAAAACATTAATGTAGAAACCCGTTTTCCGGAAAGCACTCCGCAAGTTATGGCAGATCCCAGCTATATGGAAACTATATTTGATAATTTATTTATTAATGCAATTCATGCTATGGATGGACAATCGCTGAAGAGATTATCAGTGCGCTGTAAAGTCGAAGAAACTGCAATGATAATTTCAGTTAGTGACACCGGGCATGGTATTCTTCCTGAGGACATGCCTAAGATATGGAATTCTAAATATACCACAAAAAGAGGAACTAAATTTGAAGGAACAGGAAGAGGCTTACATGATGTTGCCAGAATGGTAGGCTCGCATGGATGGACTATCAGAGTAAGAAGTCTGTATCAAAAAGTTAAAGAAGAAAATCCCGAACTCTACCAGTTTAGAAATCACGGAACAATTTTCAGAATAAGAATTCCTTTGCCTGTCAAAAAATGAAGAAATACAAGTGTCTACTCAAGGAGTTTTTGGAAATGGCTCTCATCTTGAAAATCTCCTATAAGCCCAAGATTTAACCTGTTTTTATCAAGATATTTATTTGCTACCCTGTTTACCTCCTCAAGCGTTACCTTATTTAATTTTTCTATCACGTCCTCAGGATTTTCTATTTTTTTCTCAAGCATTTCAGATGAACCGTAAAAAGACGCAACGGATTTAGTATCCTCAAGATCAAGTATGAAATGGCCTCTTAAATATTCTTTTGCTTTTTTAAGCTCCTCTTCTTTTACGGAACTTTTGTCTTTTATTTTCTCATACTCATCAATTACCACTTTTATTGCATCATCAATTCTTTTTGGGTCAACACCCGCGAATGTGGCCAAATATCCCCTGTCAATATAACTTTCCGGTATTGTACGCACATAATAAGCAAGGCCGCGCCTTTCACGAACTTCATGGAAAAGCCGGCTGGACATTCCTCCGCCCAGAATTGAGGAAAGAACCGATAACGGATATCTGTCTTTTTCATCCAGAAGACCAATGGTTCTTACGCCTAACGCAAAATGAGCCTGTTCTGTTTTTTTGTTTTTTAAAAGAGTTGAAGCACCCGTTTGTTCTTCTTTGGTATTTAAAAATCCTTTAGTTTTAAAACCAGTGAAGGCAGAAAAATATTTTTCCGCTTTCTTAAGTACACTTTCAACATCAATACTTCCCGCAATAATAAGCACCATGTTGCTCGCGCTGTATAACTTGCTCATATAAGAGACAAAATCCTCTCTGGTTGCTTTTTTAATAATCTCTTTTTCTCCAGCAATATCCCATCCCATAGGAGTATCACCATACAGTAGCCTTTCAAAAATATCCGCTATTTTTCTGACAGGCGTATCTTCGTATAAATTTATCTCCTCTAAAATTACTCCTCTTTCGCGGTCTATCTCTGCCTTATCAAGCAAAGAGCTGGAAATGATGTCTGAAAGTATATCAAGCGAAAGCTCAACATGATTGGAAGACGATTTAATATAATATCCCGTAAGCTCCTTACCGGTAAAAGCATTGGATTCCGCGCCTATTCCGTCTATGAGGCTTGCGATTTCAAGCGCGGTCGGGCGCTTTTTTGTGCCTTTAAAAGCCATGTGTTCCAGAAAATGCGATATTCCGTTGTTGTTTTTGTTTTCGTATCTGCTTCCGGCACCTACCAAAAGCATAGTAGTCGCGCTTCCTACCTCTTTGATGGGAACCAAAATCACTTTTAATCCGTTTTTTAATTTTGAATACTGGTATTTCATAAAAACACGAGGCTATCAATCCCAAAAGCCCAACTTAATCTAACAATTTTCTCATATTTTATCTGTTCTTTCAAGCAGAAAGTTGTGGCTAAACTTGGGGTTTGAACATGGTTTTAGGAACGGTGTTGGTCATGCACCTTATTCCCCCGCCCCGCACTGTTGGAAACAAAATAATCGGTTGAAAGGTAGTAAATACTTTATCTTCTCCCACTATTTGCTTCATTAAATTTTCAAGCGCCGGGTGGCCCTTTGACATAAAAACACTTCCGTCTCTGAATTGATGAAGATTTAAAGAACATGGAGCATCCTCATCAGTACGCTTGACTACCTCAAGCACAACATTCATTCTTTTGCATATTTCCTCCATCTCTTTCCAGTAGTTACCCACTCCCGGAATATTTTCCTGGGCATAAGGCGAATCCGCCACAAAATAGTCTTTACCGTCCTGCCCTTTCACAAAGGCGGATACCCGATCAATGTGAGGCGTGGGAAATTGTTCAGCAGTTTTCTTCTCAATATCAATATTTACCGCAATAGGCCACGGCAGTTCTCCGACTGCAAAATTTCTTATTAAATTACGTACCTCTTTCTCATATCTTGGTCTTTCATCTCTTTTATAATGCTTTGGAGTAGGTGTAAAAACTTTTTTCCCGACTTTCAGAACAAGTCCGCCCTCACCCATGCAAGATATTTTTACGCTGTTTCTACCAGCAATCATGTTTGCTTCCGGATTAATAGCTGTCTGCCCGTCAAAATCAAACAAAATATCTCTTGGAAAAGCGGTGAGAGCAGGAGGAGTCACATTAAACCATTTGAATGCTCCTACTCCCAGAAAACGCCGCATTCCAGCTTCTAAAGTTGGATCCGTAAGGTCCGGATGGGCCAAGATAAATTTAAAATCTACTCCGTTTCTTTTTAGGGTTTGCGCGATATCCCAGTACTCCTCTGCGCAAACGGCTGCCTCAGCGCTTTCTGAGTATCTTCTTCCTATCACTTGAAGCGCCCATTTTTCAGAACCTTTTGGAACTGTAAGTTTAGTAAGACAGTCTTGAGAATAATTGTTTACTCGCGGCCTTTTTACAATCGGCTCGCCAAGAAGAAATGCTTCGCTTGGTCCTAACTTTTCTTTGCTCTCAAAGGAAATACCTTGTTCTGCCCTGCCCATGCGTGAGATTATAGCACGTTCAGGCAACTTTGTTAGCGTAAGGCTGAAGAATCATTGACCGGAAACGTTGTTCGTCTTCCCAAAAACTAACTCTTTTTATATCTGCCTCAATTACATCCCTAACGTCAGAAAACAAGGACACTTTTTCGATAATATCTCCCGCCATATTAATATTTCCAACAGGCTGTCTTGAATCACTTACAAAAACGGTTGTTAAAAGCGGATGACGTATATTCTGCACCCAAGCTCCTGTACATTTAGGATGAACAAGATTCAAGGAAAAAGCTGTTGCCCCATACTGCTCTAATGGATCAGCTATTGTATTTGCTGTTCCAAACGTTGAACCTTCATCATCATATCCAACAGCTATTCTTCCCTTTATTAACTCTTGCTCCTCAGGTGTTAACTTATATACAGAAGTTTTTGAACCGGATATTCTTGTTTTATTAAATGAAACATAACGCATATTTAAATATTCAGCGATTCTTGTAGCTGCAAGGTTGCGCCCTTTATCCGGCCCAATGACTACGGAATTTTCAGGTGTAATTTTTACTCTTCGCCCATCTACTCTCACTCCTTTTTCAAGCATGTTATCAGTCATTCGTTTCCAAGGAGATAATGGAAGAAGCGGCATTTCAGCTTCTGCAGCAAAATATTGAGTTGCTGCAGAATGAGGCTCCCAGACAATTGCCCTGTCAAAAACCGAAGCCATAGCTTTTATATCAGCTCTGATATTTACAGTTGTTGGAAGATAAGCACCTGTTTGGCTATTAACGTTTTTATCCTGCCTGCCTGATGCCATAAAAGGCGTAACAAGAGTAACACTTTTAGCATTTAAATCGCTTTTATAATGATCTGCTACTCTTGCTGCACGCATAAAATCAGCTTCATTCTGAATAGAAGTAACTATGTAAACTGATTGCGCAGACGGTGCTTCTCCTTTAAGCATAAGATTTAATTCTCCATCTCCCCATCTTTGCTCATCAGCAGTAGCAACATTATATTTACCTAAAGAATTATCAAGAAGAGAAGCATACAATGGCAAGGTAACATCATCAGGATAAACTCTTAAAACCACTACTTGCGCATCTTGTCTATCACACACCTTGTCCAGTTTCTCATTTCCTTTTTCCCAAAAACATGAGGAACATTTGTATGGAAGCTCCTGAGCATGAGCAATAACCAAACGGCCTAATGAATCTTTTTGTGGTGTTTTTATTCTAAAATAATCCGCATCCCCTGAGGATAAGGGTTCACAGGAGTGACCGTTAAATGGACATATTCCCGGCCTGTTTTCAGCTCTCATTAAGTTGAATTTTTATGAAAGATTTAAACCCAAACTGATTCTACAAACAACAAAAATAAAAATCAATAGCCAAACAGGCAAAAGATCAGGTAACCATTATTTCTTTCACATCTGCGCCTGGTCGTGCAAGCGTCCACAATACATTTGCTGTTTCGTCTTCAAACAACCTAACGGTCTGAAGTTTTTCATCTTCAGTCATATCTTTATACGGCTTGCCGCCACCCACACCTATCAATGCCCCACCCAGCTTTGTTGCAATTCCCCTAAGTTGCACTGAAACTGGAGTTTCCTCCATATTATTTCTTCTTTCAATTGTCAACGCTATATTTTGAATACTCATCTGGACACCTCCCATTATATTTTTTCTCAATTGGTTAGGATAATACACATCTCTAAATAACTTTCCGAATTCTTTTCCTCGTCCTTCTTCCAGTCTTGTCCTCCATGCACGTCTTCCTCCCGGACCTTCATGATTATTTCCAAAACGATCCTTTATGGAATCACTGTCCAAATAAGCAGTAAAACATTCAATCGCATCTCTGGCTGCCCGGCTATCCCCAAAAACAGGCAAGAGCTGCTTATCATCAATCTCAGGTATCAATATTGTCCTTTCTCTGGGAAGAAACTTAAGGCCTTCTTGTTCTTTCAAAAACCTTCTCATCTGCTCAGGTGTTTCAATTCTTTTGTCCTCAGCAACAGGAGGTTGCGCCTCAGCAGAATATAACGGAACTGTATCTGCAAGAAAATCAGGATTACTTTTGCGCGCAACATGCCCGCCCACAGAATCGCCAACTAAAAAATCTTCCCTTCCGGCAATCGGCAAGGGATTTTTTACTTCTTCTGTAAGTTCTTGATTACCATCGGGCATAATAACTACTCTTACCTCTTTCACTAAAAAAAATTTAATAAATTCCTTTCTTAAAATTACTCTGCCGGTAAATCTTAAGCAGAGCAACCATTATATCAATAATTTATAATAATTTCATTTTTCTTACTTATGCTTATGTTAATAACAGATTTAATTGCTCCTCTGATAAACCAGAATAGAACTTACAAAATTAAATACTTGAAAGAGAGGAAATTTTTACATTCTCTCAACCACTTCAATATTTAAAAGCCTTAGACCTTCTTTCAGAACTTTTGATACGGCGGAAATTAAATCCAGTCGTGCGCTTATAAGATCTTGATTTTCTGCTTTTAATATCGAAACCTCCTGATAATAAGAGTTAAATTCACGAGCCAGGTCATAAAGATAGTTTGCCAGAATATTGGGAGAATAAGCATTTACCGATTGAACAACCACATCGTGAAACCGGCACAATCTTCTTGCCAATTCCAAATCCTCTTTTGCTAAAATCTCCAAATCATTTTTTTCTTTTTTATTTTTAATTTGTATTTTTGATTTATTAATCACGCTTTTTATCCGTGCGTACGTATATAAAAGGTATGGGCCGCTGTCTCCATCCAGGCTTATTGATTTTGAAATGTCAAAGGTAAAATTAAGAGTGGGATTAATTTTCAGGAACGCGTACACTATAGCGGCTTTTGTAATTTTATCGATGCTGTTTTGTCTTTCGTCTTCTTTTATTCTTCCTTCGCCTACCAACTTTGCGATTTCGTTTTTAACCATTGAAAGTAACTCATTAATAGTCACAATATCGCCTGTTCTTGAGGACATTTTGCCGGACGCAAGATCTACCATACCCATTGAAAGATGAAATTCCCTGTTTTTAAATTTTGGATCAATCAGCTCCAGGGCTTTAAAGATGACTTTAAAATATTCTTTTTGTTCCGCTGCGACCACATGAATATTTAAATCAAACGGGAAAGCCTCATACTGTTTTTGCGCAAGGCACATGTCTTTGCCTTCGTAAGTTGGATTTGAGTCACGTGTCACAAAAACTCTGGTATGAAGGCCGTACTTTTCGCCGGGAAAAATGATTGTACCGTTATCATTTTCAAAAACTTTACCTACATTTTCCAAAACTATTTCTTTACCGCACTGGGCTGTTTCACTTTCAAAAAATAATTTGTCATATGATACTCCAAAAATCATATATATTTCATCAAAATATTTAAGACTCCATTCTCTTGTGGTATTATAAGTTTCCAAAGTGTCCGGATTTCTTTGGTACAATTTAGTATTCAATTCATCAATCTCATCTTTATTCTTCACATATTCTTGATTCCCATAAATATATGCTTCCTGTAAAAACTTTGCTTTTTCCCAGACTGACTTTTTCTCAAAGTCATTAAGCTTTAAATTTCTTTTTTCCAGAAGTTTTATTACGCCATATACCGCTTTTGCCACGTGCGGCCCGATGTCCCCCTGGTAATTTGCGCGGAAAACCTGACTGCCTGTCTCTTCAAAAAGTTTTGAAAGGCTACCTCCAATAAGAAGAGTTCTTAAATGCCCCAGGTGAAATTGTTTATGAGTATTTGGATGAGCAAATTCCACCATGATTTTTTGCCTCTTCAAAGTCATGCCAGAGACGGACGAAGGCGGGTTGTCATTTTTTGGCAAACTATCAATATCTTTATTAATCTTTTTTACAAAACCTGTGACAATCACGGGGGCAAGCCAAAAGTTAATAAATCCCGGGCCTTCCACTTTTATTTGAGAAAAAGTCTGGTTTATTTTTTCATCTTTTTGAAGCTCCTCAGCTAACTTTTGCGCAAGCTCTCTTGGTGTACGGAACTTATCTTTGAGTTTTGCAAAATAAATCAGCGCAACATTGGAGTATAAGTCTCCGAAAGCAAGATTATTGTTAAACTCAATAGAATAATAAAGTTTTTCCAAAAAAAAACTTGACAGACTCTTGTCAATTTTATCCCTAAGAATATGATTTATTCGCATAGAACAATTATAATTCAAAGTAAACACACTTACAATAAACACTCCGCAAGATACATTATTGCAATGGCCCTGATATAACAATAATTTTAATACCAGATTGCAAAAAGCATTTTATTTCTCTATAATTTAGTTAAATTTTAAGCTCTGAGATTTAAGTTTTGAGTTTATTTAGGGGTGTCGTTCAGTGGTAGGACCTGGCTCTCCACCCCGCCCTTCGCGAAGGGCGGGGCAAAATTAATATGTATTATGTCTATTTGTTAAGAGATATTAACAGCAAACTCTATATAGGATACTCAAGCGACTTAAAACGAAGATTAAAAGAACATTTACAACAAAAAGTATACACAACTAAAAGAATGACCAAACCTGACCTGATTTATTATGAAGCATATAGTAACGAAGATAGTGCTAAAATAAGAGAGAGAAAATTGAAATAGTTTGGTTCAGCTTATACAGGTTTGTTGAAACGATTGAGCTTAAAATGACATAGGGCTATGGTGAAATGGTATCACAACGGTCTCCAAAACCGTTTTTCCAGGTTCGAATCCTGGTAGCCCTG
The DNA here is from genome assembly GCA_001782015.1 of Candidatus Levybacteria bacterium RIFCSPHIGHO2_01_FULL_36_15. Lineage (GTDB taxonomy): Bacteria > Patescibacteriota > Microgenomatia > Levybacterales > GWA1-39-11 > 2-01-FULL-36-15. The sequence continues at coordinate 6,698 of MFNJ01000054.1, read as the reverse complement.
CTGATGTAGCTTAATATACTCATCGAGGGTATAATTTACCATCCATACAAGTCCTTATGAGTTCCTATAAAAGTAAAGTATGCAGTTATTTCCTCTCTTTCATTGATCTCCTCATACAGCGCCCGCCAATCTGCCGTTACATTGATACTTCTATATCCTTTCCATTCACCATGTAACGCATGATTTCGAAGTATTACATCATTAGGATTTCTTTGGAAAACATAAATTTTTTTAATAAAGCTTTTTCGAATTCTTACGTTTGTTTTTTTAAGTTGTTTTATAAAACCAGGGTCGTATTGTATCTTCATATACCCTGCTGTTTGAGGTATTGTACTGCATCATCTGCATTATCAAATACTGGAGAAGCTTTTCCCTGTTTTCTATTTTTCTGTGCTTGCTTAAGTATTTTTTTAACAAATTCAGTTGGTACTTCATCCACATGAAACTGTACACTCTTGGTCTTAATTAATTGAGTTAAAAATGCATTAATCAAAGCGCTTAGACTAAATCCCATATTCTCAGCCACTTCTTTTGCTTTTTCTTTTGTTTGCGGATTAACTTTTACATTCAAAACTGTTTTTTGCATAATTAAAGTATATACACTGTATACACTTTTGTCAAGTGACAAAATGATAATAATACGTTCTCACATAGTTACTCAAGGCCTGCTGATTTTGAGATTTACCAATTCCGTATTCAATAAGTAATCATCCCCCAAACAAAACGCTCACTATAGGTTTACTTTTAAGCTCGGTTTTGCTATAATTCAATCTTCAAAAGATCTATGTCAAAAGAAAGAAAAATACGAAGAGCACCGCATAATCACCGGACTCAAGCGGATATTTCTAGAAGAAGATTTCTAATAGGAGCTGGTGTTGCCTTGGTAGCAGGTGGAGGAATTGCTTATGAAGTCTTAAGACGCCAAAATCCGGAACCCGCAGGACCTGACGAAGATATGAAAATTCTCCAACAGGAAATAGCAAGATCTGGAGCAATACCTGATGCCACAGAACAACAGATGTGGCAAAGATCATATCAACGAGCAAAGCAGGCGGTTCCGGTAACAGAGGAAACACTGCCACGTGTCGGCACATATCTTGAGCAAACTATTGGAAACATGGCTAGTTCAAAAAATAAATATTTTCGCCATGCTGCAGACGTTATCAAAGAACAAAACAGGATACAGCTTCTAAGAGTATCTGTTGAGGGATTTCTGCAAATCGGTGGACATGAAACTTTTGCTGCTGTCAGTGGTGTTGCAGAAGAAAATAGATTCCGATATGTTCTTTATATAGACGGAGGGCAAGTATTAAACAATTCCAACAGTTTATTACTGGCAATAGCGCTAGCGCACGAAGCAGAGCACCTTGAGGATGGATATAAATTTCAAAACTCTCTGCCCAGAAATCTTACATTCCAGGAAAGAGTTGACAGGGAAAAACAGAGACGGAAATCAGATCCCGTATTGAGCGAGACTGGAGCATATGCCATACAATCAGAAGCGTTTATTGAAGCATTCCGGCTGGGCGTTGGAAGTGATGCGCCTGATGATATGATTCATATAGCTGCAGAATACATTAGAGCAGGTAAAAATAAAGACAGTCAGGCATGGAAAGATTTTATTGCAAGACACATAGCTCAAAAATAGTCTGAATTCCAACTTTTGATGTTGGATAATTACTATAGACAAAGTTGCTCAAATATAAATATTGAAATTGATTATGATACAAAAATTTATGCCAAGTATTAAAAAGCTTAATCCGAAATTAGTTTTTATTTTTGTTGGTCTATTAATTATTATCCTTGCTTCAGTAAGATCATTTTATCTTTTTTCTAAAATATCGCAACAAAAACAAGTTAAATCTGATTTAAAAATAGCTTTGCTGCCAAGCAGTACTCCTATTCCGCCAACCCCTACCCCAAGTATTATCCTAGAACAACCTCAGCAAAACCAGACAACAACAATACCTACGATTAGCCCAACGTCTACCCTATCACCTACTCCTTCTTTAAATAAAATTTATGGTGAATATCGCAATGGACACGGAGACAAAGTCTCATTGTCAGGAGAAAAAATCACAATTACCCATTTAAGTTCAAGCACAGTTTATGAAACAACTACCACTCCAGAATGGTCTTTCCAGAATTTAATGCCTGGAACATATAGAGTTAAAGTAGCGCAAATTCCGGGTTACAATATTAGTTTGCTTACATATATAGGAACCCCATTGGGAGATAATGGCGTACAAAAATCATCAGACACAACAGACGTTGAGGTAAACAGTGAAAGGCCGGTTGGAATGATTATTATTTACATACCACAATCACGATAAAATATGATTAAATTAGAAATAACAAGATTATTAAAAATCCTTAAGTCTTTCAGCCCGCTTACTTATACGTCAATTGGCGTTGGAATTATTTTAATCATATCTGTTGCTTTAATGATTTCCCTGGAAGCTCAGTTTAAAGAATCTGGCAAAAAAAACATAAATATTGAAAAGACTCCTGCTCAAAACATCCAAAATTTTAATGGAAATAAAATATCTTCTACTCCTGCTATAGTTCAAGCAGAAACTCCCGCCAGCACAACAGCTCCTTCAAAATTAACTGCAACTCCTACATTAACAAGAACTCCAAATCCGCCAATCGGTGGAATTTCTTGGCCGGCAGAAGGAGAAACCATCAATGCCACTGAAGACAAACTTTGTTTTGTCGATGCAGGAACCGGAGGAGACTTGTCAGGCGTACAAAGAAGAAAAAATATTAACAATGGTGGATGGGAAAATTTTATTCCGGTATACCCTACTTCTGATACTTGTTTTTATCCAAAAGAAGGCTCTAATACCTTTTCAATCCAGTTTAGGAATCAATATCAAGAAGAGTCTTCTGTTTATAACAGGAGTTTTATTTTTCGCAAACAAATCCCAACCCCAACTCCCAAAAAAGATACAACACCACCATCTATTACAATAACTAGTCCGGCAGAAGGCGCAATCATTACGCAAGATGCTGTGTGTTTTAATATGAATGTTACGGATAATACCTCAAAAACCCCAAATCTTTGGATCATATATAAGTTTGAGGGAGGAAATTGGAATGCATGGACAAATAGTTATTCTGTCTGCATCACTTCTCGCGGAGATAATCCAACTGTAATCTTTTCTGTTAAAGCCAAAGATGAGGCAGGAAATGAATCCAGTCCAATAACAAGAACTATTACTGTTAAGGTAAATTAATACTTAAAAGAATCTATATGAGAAAATACGGACTTCATACAAAAAATCCAACACAGCTGCTGCTTAAGGCCTGCCACATCTAAGCTTTAGAAAACTATATTAAACTACAACCTTTTATAGGAATCCAACTTTAACCTTGCAACTCATGTAATTTTTGATCGAAGGTAAATAATTTCGCTTTTTCTAAAAATGCTTTAGCTACTAAAAAACAGTCAACAAGACTAACATTATTTTGCTTATACAGTGAAAATGCTCTTATGAATATATCTCGTGATTCAACAACAAAATATGAAGCTGATGCAAGAGATTTTAACTTCTCTAAAATTTCTTCTTTTTCAAGTAAATAGTACTTTTCTAATATAAAGTTAATTTCAAAGATAATAATTTGTGGAACTAAAATATTGACTTGTCCTGCCTCAGCTTTTTTTATAAGATTCTCAACCTTATCTGCCTGTTCTGGATTATCATTGAGGAGTAACCGTAAAAATCCATTCGTATCTAAAATTACAGATTTCATGGTTATTTATTGATCTTTTTTGCGTATTCGACTGCTACAGAACTTGCAAATTGTTTATGTATCTCGGCACCAGATAGAGCTTTTTTATTAGTTTTAATTGATCCTCGCAGTTCTATAAAATCTTTTACTGGTTCAATAACCATTTTCCCATTTTCTACGGAGACAAGCGCCTTTTTTCTCTTAGAGAATCCAAGCTCTTGACGAATCTTTGCAGGAATATTAATTTGTCCTTGTGAAGTAATCGATACTGTATATGTCATACATAGTATATATCATATTTCATTACTTTTGTCAATATCTATTATTTTATTAAAAAATAATTAATTTGTACGCAAACATTAAAACCTTAAGTATTTTTCATTTGTGGATATGCTCAATCTTATATACCCTTCTTACTTGATCTCGCCAAAGGCGGATCAGTCTAGAAGAAGTTATGCCCGCGCTACTATGAAATAGCTAGTCCCCTTGGGGGATAGCATTTTTAAATGCGAAGGGTATACAACTTCCAGTTGCGATCGCAATAAAAAGTTGTGTATTTTGTTTTATGATATGGTAAAAAGCATTGTCCTGGAGGTTAAAATTGAGATTTTGAATTTGTTTGGTTAGAAGTCTATAATGGATACAAACTTAGATTTGTAATTTGTTCAAAATGTTTTTTATTTAGTGTTACTACTGTAGCATTTAATTCTAACGCTGAAGCCGCAATAATAAAATCTTCAGGATCAATATGTTTACCAACATCTCGAGCTAACTCACCGGCTTTAATTGCAATTGCTTCAGTGAGTTCGATTTTATGGAATATTTTTAGTAATGAATTGATCTTAATTTTAATATCTTGCTGAAGAGTGCTTTTTCCTGAAAACAGTTCAAAAATGACAATGGTCGGGATTATTAGCTCTGCGTCTTTTCCCTCAATGTCCTCTAGAATCATGTCCCAAACTGTTCCCCCACGGAGATTATCAATTAGAATACTTGAATCAATAATAAGCTTCATGCATTAAATCTTATTTTTATAGTTAATCAGGTCTCCTTCGTCTCCGCCACCTGGCGGATCCTCAGGGTAAACCCTTTATCACATGCCCTATGCGTTTCCATGCTCCTTTTTTTCTTAATGGAAGGAGTTCGTCAACAGTATAATCTTTGAGAATTCCATTGGTTTTTTTGAGCGCTTTTCTCAATGCCTTCCAATCTGTTTTTGTCTTTCTTGGAGAAAGCACCGCTATTTCTTTATTATCTTTTTCAATAATAACTTGGGTCCCTTGCGCAACTTGATTCAAGAGTTCAAAAAACTTATTTCTTGCAGATGTAGCTGATAATCTAATTGTATTCATGGTAGTATGATACCACCTAGTGTACATCTTGTCAATAGTGAATTTGGATATTTTGATTAAACGACCCCTGGTGTTAATTAGACACATTCTCCAAAGTCTCAAAAATAAGCTTCTTTATTTAGGTTTTACCCCTAATTTAAAAGAAAGAATCAAGTCTCATAATTCTGGAGAAAATAATGCAACAAAACCAAATATACCATATGAATTAATCTACTACTCTGCTTTTAAAAATAAAGTCGATGCAATAAACTGTGAGAAATATTTTAAAACTACCGCGGGTTGGCGCAGAATCCACAAAATGCTTGAAAATACCTCAAGTAATCCTATTTGAGTATTATCAAATTTATTTCTATGTTATAATTTTTACAAATGGAAAAAGGAGATGTAGATCTTAATGAGTCAACTAATATTCCTGAATCAACAAGTGATTCTGATGATTTTTTACCGTCACCTGAACACACAGCTAGAAGATCGACTTCATCCACAGTACTTTTTGATTTACTTGAAGGCAGCAACATTAAACCTCAGCCATCTCCACTATATAGTAAAGATTCAATTCATTTTAGAAAAATGACTAGCTTGTATCCATTTTTCGATTTCTACCATGGTAGATCCCACGTTCAAAACATAGGTGGAGTTCCAATTATTCTTGACGCTAGCTGTGAAGATTTTGTTGAAAAAAAGCAAAGGTTGGAGGATTCTAAGATGACTAATAGGAATTATCTGTTTTTGCAAAGAGAGATGAAATTATCAGATGTTACAACAGTATATTTCTATGATGATGAATTAAAGGATAAGTTATTTCAAAAATATCCAGAATTGGAACCTTTTTTAAAAGGCCCAGAAAACCTTGTACCCCAAATAAATGAACTAATGAAACAAAAGAGTGCAGCAGAACAATTAGGATGGCAACAATCATCAGAAAGAAAAACAAATAGTCATATTTATACTCTGGATTTAAAGGCCTACCTACAAACTAAAGAAAAAGCAGAATCTAAGCACTAAATTATAATTTACGAACTTACTCCTAAAGAAAAAGCGTTATTTCAACAAGCTGACTTAGTGAGAGAAGATGAAGAAAGTGACAAACTATGGTTTGCCAGACTGTTTTACAGACATAAAATAGCTCACCTTTTATTCCCTGATAACTTTATTCGCGTAGTTGGAGCTTCCGTTGAGCCACACGACCAAGAATTGTATGATGAAGTTAAGATTGGTAATAAAATATGGCATATGGCACCTAACCGTATTCATAGATTATTTAGTAAAACAGCTGCGGTTAGTCCCGATCACGCTATATACTCTGATCATATGGCAATAGTTGCTGAAGATGGATGGATACATAAAAAATCAGTCTGTTCTTGTCAGAGATGTTCCAATCATCGTGATGAACATAAAATACATCATATGAAAAAAAAGGGCCAAGGAACTCTCTCTATCTTTAGATAATATAGGAATTGGTGTCACTCACGCAGATCCCAGTGATTATTGCTTAGCCAATAATAATATTGTTTTCTTTGAAATAGACAATTTTGATGAAGATAGATTAAAAGAATATCTGGCAAGCTTAAAGAGTCCTACCTCTACCCAACAGCCTTAGGTTCGCAAACG
>MFNJ01000053.1 GCA_001782015.1 Candidatus Levybacteria bacterium RIFCSPHIGHO2_01_FULL_36_15 | reverse complement strand
ACATTTCTATTTTGGTATATTAGGACATTATCATATTGGCGCTACATATTTAAGGTAACTTTTGACTAATACAATAAAATAAGTTATATTACGATTTAAATTATCATATGAGACCAAGAGAATTGCAGCCTTTTGGAGTAATCCAAATTAGCGAACAAGAACGACAAAAATTGGCAGAAATACCACATAAAGTACTTCTTGAAGAATATTTTAATGCTTTGACAGGTGAACTTGATACAAAAGGAAACACACCAAGATTTCAACTGTTAAGACAAGAATACGCAAGAAAAATGCTTGTTTATTGGCAAGTAAAATGGCTTAAATATCAACAAGCTCAGAAAGAAGGCATAGTTAGAGAATCTCAAGAGTTAGTAAGTGCTGATGAAAAACTTTCTACCTTGTATTTGGAACCATATGAAAGTGATGATCAAAGAGTCTTACTCATAAATAGAAAAACAGAAACAGAAAGAGATGAAGTATCAATCACTGCAAGTCTAGACTCTGGGATTGATGAATTTTTTAGGCCACCTACAATCAAGTCTGATATTAAATCAGATCCCGATGAACCTTCAGACATTCATTATAAAGTTGTTTTTAGAAGAGGAAAAATAAGTACCTTCGAACGTACCAGACTCCTCTTTGATAATACAGGTAAAAATCATTACATAAAAGATACTAGGGTAATTGATTGTTCTACCTTTGGAGTTGAACTTTAATATTCTTATTAATAATATTATTAAAATAGCTCACCTATATTTGTTAGAATATAATTTGTTTTATGGCAGTTGAAAATCCTTTTTTGAATCAACCAAGAGGACATGTTCAAACTAATGCTCAAAAATGATAAATCTTCTTAAATGGAAGGTTGATAAGGATATCAAAAAACAAACAAAGAAGAAGAGGTAATGAATGATTCTTACAGCAGGATTAATTCTAATTACATGGTGTTAGCTAATACTTGTTTCAAGCTATGCGTTCATTAAAATTTAAATTTTGTAGTATTTAGGCAAAAGTGGTAAAATTCTTACAATGAAGAAATTTATTGTTTTGTTTATTTTGGTTATTGCAGGCTTAGTGTTTGGAGCGTTGTGGTGGAAAAATGGAAAAATGCCTGTTAATGCGCAAGACCAAAGTCAGAAAATTTTTGTTATTCAAACAGGCAAAGGTGTACGGGAAGTAGCAAGCGAGCTTAAGCGCGAAGAACTGATAAAAGACCCAATAGTCTTTTTCTTATACGTAAAATTAACAGGGCGTGACAGACAAATCCAAGCAGGTAATTATAGGCTTTCTTCTTCCATGAATTTACCGACACTTGTGAATTCATTAATGCATGGTACTCTTGATATTTGGGTGACTATTCCTGAGGGTAAACGAGCAGAAGAAATTGCTAAGATATTAAAGGAAAAAATGCCCAGTTATTCGTCATTCTGGAACAAATTTTTAATAGAAAATGAAGGATATTTATTTCCTGATACATATCTTATTCCCAAAGATGCCGATATAGATAAAATAGTTTCAATAATGAAAAATACTTTTTATCAAAAAATATCAGAAAGCGGATTAGATAAGAACAAAAAAGACTTCTCAAATATTATAATTGTTGCTTCTTTGGTTGAAAGAGAAGCAAAATTGGCAGAAGATCGGGCACTTGTAGCAAGCGTAATCTACAACAGATTAAATTTGGGAATGAGCCTTGATATTGACGCTACTATTCAATATGCGCTGGGATACCAATCAGATGAGGCAACGTGGTGGAAAAAAGAATTAAGCGACAATGATAAAAAAGTAGACTCTTCTTATAATACTTATTTAAATGTAGGGCTTCCGCCTGCTCCAATCTGTAACTCTGGTATTAGTTCTTTGCTTGCCGCGGCAAAGCCTGCAGAAACTGATTATTTGTATTACGTTTCAGATACAAATGGAAAAAATCATTACGCCAGAACTTTTGAGGAACATAATCTTAACATTAAAAAATATCTTAATAGGTAAAACATTGTTTTACAAAATCAGGGGGATTCTTGCTTTTATAAACAAAAAGTCTTGACAAGTCCACTAAAATATTATAGGATATTGACATTAGATTGTATTTTATGTATAGAATATCAACATAGAAATTTGTAATAGGGGTTTTATCACCTACTATTCTTTTTTTTGTTGATTAGGGTAATTCTTCTTAAAATTCCAGATGGCTAAAAAAAATAAACAGGAAAGACAATATTGGGGAAAGATGTATAAAAATCTACCCCAGATGGATCTTTTGTCTATACAGCAAGATTCCTATAAAACTTTTATTGAGAGCAAAATAAAAGAAGTCTTGGAAGAAATCTCTCCAATAGAAGATTTTACAGGTAAAAACTGGGAACTTACTTTAGGCAGCTATGAACTGGAAAAAACAAAAATTGATGAAGAAACCGCTACTCGCAAAGGGTTAACTTATTTTTCTCCTTTGGTTGTTGAAGCAACTTTAATAAACAAGAAAACCGGAAAATCTTCCAAACAAAAAGTATTTTTAGGCGAAGTTCCCAAAATGACCGAAAGAGGAACATTTATTATTAATGGTATTGAAAGAGTGATTGTTAACCAAATAGTAAGGAGTCCGGGAGTATTTTTTACCGCAGTTGAAGATTTAATAACAGGGAAAACCCTTTATACGGCTGAGCTAAGACCGGTTCACGGATCGTGGCTCGAGTTTTCAACAACCCGGACAAATATGATTGTTGTAAGGATTGATAGAAAGAAAAAATTCCTTGCCACAGTATATCTCAAAGCGCTTGGTCTTGACGGAAATGATTTAATACTGGAAAAATTCAAAGATATAGAATCAGTGGAACCATTTGTGCAAAATACGTTGGGTAAAGATGAGACAAGAGGTAGCACAGATGCTTTAATTGAAATATTCAGAAAGATGAATCCAGGAGAGCCGGTTGTTATTGATACCGTCCGTGAAAACTTCAGGGCATCATTTTTTGACAGAAGAAGATATGATTTAAGTCAGGTCGGCAGGTATAAAATAAATAAGAAGTTATCAGTTTTACCAAATTATTCAAATCCTGAAGATATATACACCCTAACTATTGAAGATGTCGTTGGAATAATGTCTTATCTTATTCTTTTATCGAACGGAAAAGGCAGGGTTGATGACATAGATCATTTGGCAAATAGGCGTGTTAGGAGCGTTGGTGAACTTGTTCAGACAACGGCATTCAGGGTAGGTGCATTAAGACTTGAGAGAATTATCAAGGAAAAAATGAGCCTTGCATCTACAGACGAATCCTACACACCTTCTCATTTCATAAATGCCCATCCAATTATTGCAGCGATAAATGAATTTTTCAGAACCAGTCAGCTTTCAGCGATCCTGGATCAGACAAATCCTCTTTCAGAGATTGATAATTTAAGAAGATTGACAGTTATGGGTACAGGAGGAGTTTCACGTGAGAGAGCATCGTTTTCTATACGTGATATTAATAGCTCTCAATACAGCAGAATCTGTCCAATAAGAACCCCTGAAGGTCCAAATATCGGACTTGTAACTTATCTTGCTTTGTATTCAAAAGTCAATAAATATGGTTTTCTTGAGGCGCCTTACGCAAAAGTGATTGCAGAAAAAAGAGGAGGAAAAAGCAGGATGAGAGTTACGGATGAAATAGTCTATCTTGATGCAGCGGAGGAGATGAATCATTATATTACGCACGCAGATATTAATATAGACAAAAATGGGTTCATAGAGGATGACAGAATTCCAGCAAGAGTGAATGGAGAATTCCTGGAAATCGAGAAGGAGAAAATTGAATACATTGATGTTGCGCCACGCCAGGTTGTAGGAACTTCTGCTTCCCTTATTCCTTTTGTACACCATGATGAGGCAAACAGAGCTCTTATGGGTACGCATATGCAGTGCCAGGCAGTCCCATTGGTCAAGACTGAGAGTCCCATTGTAGGAACGGGAATGGAAGAAACTGTGGCATCTGCCATGAGTAGAGTTATAAAAGCTCCCTTTGATGGCACTGTTACATTTGTTGATGCCAGCCGCCTTGTTCTTAAAGGAAAAGATCAGGAAATAGAATTCCCAATAGAAAAGTTTAAGAGGACTGCTCAAAATACTTTCTTTAGTAAAAATCCTGCTGTATATGTGGGAGATAAAGTTAAAAAAGGGGATATTTTAATAGACGGGCCGGCAAGCGACAATGGAGAACTTGCTCTTGGGAAAAACCTTCTTATAGCTTACGCAAGTTTTGATGGTCTTGGATACGAAGATGCAATCGTTATTTCAGACAGACTTGTTAAAGATGACGTTTTGACTTCGGTTCACATTGAAAAGTATGAAGCAGCAGTAGTTGATACAAAGCTTGGCTCTGAAGAAACGACCCGTGACATTCCTAATGTTGCCGAAGAAGATCTTGCAAATCTTGATGAAGAAGGAATTGTAGTAATAGGTTCGGAGGTAATTCCGGGAGACATATTGGTTGGAAAAATTGCTCCAAAAGGAGAGACTGAACTTACAGCTGAGGAAAGATTGCTTCGTGCGATATTCGGAGAAAAGGCTCGTGAAGTAAGAGATACATCTTTAAGAATGCCCCATGGTGAACATGGCACCATAATTAGCGTCCAGATTCTGGATAGAGAAAAAGGAGATGAGCTTGAACCAGGTACTATTAAAAAAATTATTGTTGAAGTGGCACAACTTAGACATGTGGTGGTTGGAGATAAGCTTGCAGGGCGTCACGGAAACAAGGGCGTTATATCAAAAATTGTCCCTGACTCTGACATGCCTTACCTTGAAGACGGCACGCCGGTTGATATTATTATCTCTCCAATTTCAGTATTATCCCGTATGAATTTAGGACAACTTCTTGAAGCTCATCTTGGTTGGGCTGCGCAGAAACAGGGTATAAAAGTTGCAGTACCAGTTTTTGAGAAATTGTCTGAAGATAGGATTTTTGATCTCTTGAAAAAAGCAGGACTTCCGATAAGCGGGAAAGTTAAGTTGTTTGATGCAAGAACCGGTGAACCCTATGAAAACGACATAGTTGTGGGTATAGGCTACATAATGAAGCTTATTCACATGGTTGAAGATAAGACCCATGCCAGGTCAACCGGGCCTTATTCTCTTGTTACACAGCAGCCTCTTGGAGGAAAAGCCCAAATGGGAGGACAAAGAGTTGGAGAAATGGAAGTTTGGGCACTTGAAGCTCATAGAGCTGCATACACTCTTCAGGAGATGTTAACAATTAAATCCGATGACGTAGCTGGTCGAGCCAAAGCGTTTGAAGCTATCATTAAGGGAGTTGATATTCCCACGCCTAAGATTCCAGAATCCTTTAAGGTACTCATAAGGGAACTCCAAAGTTTATCTATGGATGTTGTACCAACAGGTGCGATAGTTGCTAAGGAAGAAAAATTAGGAGAAAAAGAAGAAGAAGTTATGAAAGAAGCAAAAGAACTTGAAAGTTCTCTTGAAGGAGGAGGGATTCCTCCTACTGTTCAAGAGGAAAACGCTGAAGGTATGCAAGAAGTAGTCGCGGCAAAGAATACAAATGTAGAGTAAAAGGCAATATTGTATAATTATAGTTTGAATTTATGGCAGATTTACTTGATTATAAAAAATTAAGAGAAAAGAAAAAAGATATTTTAAATATAGCTGATTTTCAGGGTCTTAAGATTTTAGTGGCTGATCCAGACGATATAAAAACCTGGTCATACGGTGAGATCACAAAGCCTGAAACTATAAATTACAGAACTTTCAGGCCGGAAAAAGACGGTCTTTTTGATGAAAGAATCTTTGGGCCAACGCGGGACTTTGAATGTTACTGCGGAAAATACAAAAGAGTAAGGTATAAAGGTATTGTTTGTGACAGGTGCGGAGTTGAAGTAACCTATTCAAGAGTAAGACGTGAAAGAATGGGTCATATTGGTCTTGCCTCACCCGTTGTTCATGTATGGTTTTCTAAAGGTTCTCCTTCTAAACTTTCAACCCTTCTTGATATCTCCCAAAAAGAACTGGAATCTATAATTTATTTTGCCAGTTATTTGGTAGTGGGAATAGACGAGAATAAAAGAAAAGATGCTCAGAAAAATCTTGCCAATCTTCAGAAGGAAAGAGTTGAAAAAATGAAAGAAGAAATAAATATTCACATGAAAGAACTGGAAAAAGAAGAGCAGGAAAAAGTGAAAGAAGCAGAAAAATCTTTGAAGAAAGATCAGAAAGAATTGGTTTTGTCTGAAATAAAGCTGACTTACAGGCAAAAAAGAGCAGCACTTGAAAAAAGGCTTGAAACGGAAATCGGAAGAATTGAGGAAATATTCAGCAGGCTGGGAGAGATTGTTAAAAATCTTAAGATTTGGGATGTTTTGTCGGAAGAAGAATATGTAAGACTTATTGAGTATGATGTCCCAATTTTTTTTGAAATAGGAACGGGTGCAGAAGCAGCGCTGCGTGCGATCGAATCAATTGATATGCAGAGTCTGGTCAGTAAGCTCAGAGAAGAAGCCTCAAAATCTTCGGCACAGAAAAAGTTAAGACTTCTTAAAAGACTTCATTTGGTTGAATCAATCAATAAAGCTGGTTTTAAGCCCGCAGCATTGGTATTAAGAGCTCTTCCTGTATTGCCGCCGGATCTACGACCGATGGTGCAGCTTAATGGTGGACGTTTTGCTACATCTGATCTTAATGACCTTTACAGAAGAGTTATTAACAGAAACAACAGATTAAAGCATCTGATTTCTCTTGGTGCTCCGGAAATAATTTTGCGAAATGAAAAAAGAATGCTGCAGGAAGCTGTAGATTATCTAATTGATACATCTATCAGGTCAAGTCAGACACAAAGGCAATTTAAATCGCTGTCTGATATTTTGCGTGGAAAACAGGGAAGGTTCAGAAAAAACCTTCTTGGTAAAAGAGTTGATTACTCTGGAAGATCTGTAATTATAGTTGGTCCTGAACTTGCTTTGAATCAATGTGGTATTCCAAAGGAAATGGCACTTGAACTTTTTAAACCCTTTGTTATAAGGGAAGTTATTGCCAGGGGTCTGACAACGCCAAATGCCAAAGCGGCTAAACGTTATATTGAGAAAAGACCGCCTGAAGTTTTTGACATTCTGGAAGAAATCACAAAAAACCATCCAGTTTTATTAAACCGTGCTCCAACTCTTCATAAGCTTGGTATTCAGTCATTTTATCCTGTTCTTATTGAAGGATCGGCAATAAAACTTCATCCTTGTGTTTGTGCGGGCTACAACGCTGACTTTGATGGAGATCAAATGGCACTTCACGTACCTCTTTCATCTGAGGCGCAAAAAGAAGCAATAACGCTCATGATGCCTGTTCACAATCTCTTAAAGCCTGCGGATGGCAGTCCTATAACTCTTCCAAACCGCGAAATGGCCCTAGGATCTTTTTATCTGACAAGTATTGATGAAAGATTAAGAAAGAAAACAATTCCTTCATTCTCAAATGAATTTGAAGCTCACTTTGCCTTTACATTGCGAAAGATTACTTTACGCGAGCCGATCATTATCAAAACAAAGGGTAAAGTTTTAGAAACATCAATGGGTAGAATTATTTTTAATGAAAAATTGCCTGAAGACATGAGATTTATAAATACAGAAATCAAGGCTTCAAAAATTAAAGAAATCGTTACCCAGGCTATGCTAAAATATTCGGAGACTGAAGTAGCAACCTTAATTGATAGTATTAAAGAAGTAGGATTTTATGCTGCTACGGCTTCCGGTGTATCTGTTTCGGTTTTTGATCTTAAAATGCTTCCCAATAGAGAAGGCTTAATAAATAAAGCGGAGGAAATAATTGATAAAATAAATGATGAATACCAAACAGGTCTTATAACTCTTAGTGAAAGAAAAAGACTTACCAATAATGTATGGTTGGAGCTTACAGATAAAATGGCAAACCTTACATGGGATTTATTTGAAAAGAATGACATAGTAAGAATAATTGCCGATTCGGGAGGAGCAAGAGCTGGAAAAGATCAGATTAAGCAGCTTGCGGCAATGAGAGGTTTGATTTATGATCCTCTTGGTAGGATAGTTGAACTTCCTATTAAATCCAATTTCCGCGAAGGTTTATCTATTTTTGAATATGTTAATTCGGCTCGTGGTTCCAGAAAAGGCCTTACAGATTCAGCCTTGAAAACTGCAGATGCAGGATACTTAACACGTAGGCTCGTTGATGTGGCTCACGATGTAATTATAAGAGAAGAGGATTGCGGTGTACGCGAAGGGCTAAAAGTAGATTTTGTAAAAAGAGAAGAAGTTTCGTATATGACAAATATGCTTTTAGGAAGAATTGTTCTCAAAGACATAGTAAGTAAAAAGAGTAAGAAAGTAATTATTAAAGAGGGTGAGGAGATTGATTATTCCAAACTTGCAGAACTTTTAAAAGATGATTCATTAACTGAAGCATATGTAAGATCACCTCTTTACTGCAAGTTAAAATATGGAATTTGCTCTAATTGTTACGGTTGGGATCTTTCTTTGTATAAAAAGGCAAATATAGGGACACCTGTTGGGGTAATAGCCGCCCAGTCAATCGGAGAGCCGGGTACACAGCTTACCATGAGAGTTAAGCACTTTGGAGGGGTGGTTATGTCTGATGTGACCCAGGGTTTACCAAGAGTTGAGGAGCTATTTGAGGTGAGAAAGCCAAAAAATTTGGCACCAATCTCTGAAATTCCTGGTAAAGTTCAAATATCAAAAGTTGAAGACGGATTTATAATCAGAATCAGAAATACCAAAATAAAACCAATTGAAGAAAAGGAATATTTTGTTCCCCTGACAGCCACAATAGTTGTCAAAGAGGGGGAAACTATTATGGCTGGAACCCAGCTTTGCGAAGGTTATCTTGATCCAAAGGATGTCCTTAAGGTTGGAGGGGTAAAAGATGCGCAATCCTATCTTATTTCAGAAGTGCAAAAGGTTTACGAGTCTCAAGGAATATCTATTAATTATAAGCATTTTGAAGTAATAATCAGAAAGATGTCTGATAAGGTAATTATTGAAACTCCAGGAGATACGTCTTTCCTGCCGGGTGATTTGGTAAGCAAAGTAAGGTTTGAAGAAGAAAATGCAAATGTAATTTCAGAGGGCGGCGAACCTTCCACTGCCCGTGAGATTGTTTTGGGCGTTACAAAAGCATCACTGATTACGGACTCGTGGTTATCTGCATCTTCATTCCAGGAAACAACACAAGTTTTAACAGATGCGGCCTTGGAAGGAAAAGAAGACATGCTTATTGGTCTTAAAGAAAATGTAATTGTTGGTAGACTTATTCCCGTGAATCCGGAACTCATGGAGGCAAGCAATAGTAATTTGGAATAAAATATTATAAAATATATCCCATTATGCCCACACTCAATCAGTTAATTAAAAAAGGTAGAAAAAGACGCGAGAAAAAGGTTAAAGCAACAGCTTTAAGAAGCGTTTTTAATGCAAAAACTCGTAAGTACAAGAGTTTATCTTCTCCTCAGAAAAGAGGAGTAGTTACATTGGTTAGAACAATGACTCCAAAAAAGCCTAATTCTGCTCTTCGTAAAGTTGCAAGAGTAAAGCTTTCAAACAGAGAAGAAGTTACGGCATATATTCAGGGAGTTGGTCATAATCTGGCAGAACACGGAATTGTTTTAGTAAGAGGAGGAAGAGTGAAAGATTTGCCTGGAGTAAAATACCATCTGGTCAGAGGGAAATTTGATCTTGCGGGGGTTCAGGGAAGAAAAACCTCAAGAAGCAAATATGGTGCAAAAGGAGAAGGAGGGGCGCAACCTGCTTAAACATATATGGCAAGAGGAGGAGGGACAAAGTATAAAAAAAGAGAAACTCAGCCGGATTCTATTTATAAAAACGTACTTGTATCTAAATTTATAAATAGACTTATGAAGGATGGTAAAAAAACAACTGCTCAAAGAGCAGTCTATGGTGCGTTTGACCTAATAAAAGAACAAGGACTTAATCCGATCGAAATTTTTGAAAGCGCAATAGATAATGTTGGACCAAAACATGAGGTAAAAGCAAAGAGGATAGGTGGAGCGGCTTATCAAGTTCCTCAGGAAGTCAGAGGAGAAAGAAGGGTTTCGCTTTCTATTCGTTGGTTATTAGAAGCTGCAAATAAAAGATCTAATAGTGAGAATAACAATTTGTCCAAAAAACTTGCAGCTGAACTTATGGATGCAAGCAATAATTCAGGTGAAGCAATAAGAAAAAGAGATATTGCTCATAAAATGGCCGAAGCAAATAAGGCTTTTGCACACTTCAGATGGTAAGTGAAACGCAAGGTTTCCCACAAATTTCTTTCTCTAATTTGAATTCTCTTTAAGTTGAATATTGTGAGGCAAGAATCTATAATAAATCCATGAATGTTTTTTCTTTGAATGGAAATTGGGTTGATTTTATAATCTTAATATTTCTTGCAATTTATGTTCTTGAGACGTGGAGCCGTGGTTTTGTATTGGGAATTTTTGACTTACTGGGGTTTATTTTTTCTGTTTTTGCCGGTTTTTGGTTGTATTCAAAAGTTGCTTATATTCTAATCTCCAATTTTTCTATGCCTCGTGGAATATCAAACGCGCTTGGGTTTATTTTTGTTGTTTTTATGGCAGAGTTTATTTTCTATCTGATAAGTGCTTATGTGTATCAATTTACGGATAAAAAAATTATTGAGTCAAAATTGAATCTTGTTTTAGGATTTGTGCCTGCTCTTTTTTCCGGACTTATCATCTCATCTTTTTTGCTTATGCTTATTGTGGTTTTACCAGTGCGTCCAAATATAAAACAAGATGCTCTTCAGTCTAAAATTGGAAGCTACTTAATTGACAGGAGCATGATAATTGAAAAAGGTCTTACAGAAGTTTTTGGTGGAGCACTTCAGGAAACGTTAACTTTTTTGACAGTCAAACCGGAGGGCAGTGATGTAGTTGATCTTAAGTTTAAAACAAAAGATTTCTCTGTGGATACCAAAGCTGAAGAGCAGATGTTTGCTCTAGTAAACAGAGAAAGAGCTTTAAGAGGAGTAATAATGCTAGTAGAAAATGATTCCTTGAAGAATGTAGCCAGGGCACATTGTGAGGATATGTTTACAAGAGGTTATTTTTCTCATTATACTCCGGAAGGAATTTCCCCTTTTGATAGAATGAACCGGAATGGAATAAGCTACTCTGTTGCAGGCGAGAATCTTGCTTATGCGCCATCCGTTGATATTGCTCATACAGGACTTATGAATAGTCCGGGACATAGGGCAAATATTTTATCCAATGATTTTGGAAAGGTAGGTATCGGTGTTATAAATGCCGGAATTTACGGCAGTATGTTTTGCCAGGAATTTACGGATTAATTTATTCTTTATTTTAATATATAAATTTAAAAGTAGATTTAATTGTGTTAAATGTCCATTCTTCCTTTTTATCCAAGTTGTCTTTCCATGTTATTGAAAACAAATTTCCACCGCGCAATACGAATATTTTAACCATCCACATTCCGTTTGCTTCCCCTTTTAAGATAAGGGCATTTTCTTCTCCTACTGTTGTGGGTTCTATTTCCGGTTGATCCTTCCATTCAGGCAAACTTTGAGCAGACGTTGCAGTAGAATTAAGAGTGTTTTCATCTGCTCCGTTTGAAATTTCAATTTTTATATTATTTATCTGGTCATCATTGGGATCTTTTCTAATATAAATAATGTTATTGGTACTGTTGTAGGTATTTGGTTGAGTTAATAGAGTCCAATTGGAAGGGTATCTTATTTGAATGTTCTGACTTCTTTCAGAATAAGTTTTCCAATCCACGGTTGCCTGACCTTCATCCGGCTTTAAAAATCTGAAGCTTGAAAGAATTTGATTGAAGGCAAGTTCTGCCGTGTAATCTTTTCCGTCTTGATAATATAGTCCAAGTACAACTCTTGTATTAGTATCCTGATTAACAAATGTGTATTGTTGAAATATATCTCCGTTCCATACCGGATTTTGAATCTCTATGTTTTCTTCATAAGGACTTATCTTCCATCTGGATACTTTAATATTTACAGTATTGTCATTAATGGTGATTTGCCTTAAGTAGTTATCCGAAAAGTCACCATTACTCCAGCAATGTTTATCACTGTAATTTTTTTGCTCCTGTGTTTCTATTACAATCAAAGAAGAATCTGCATTGCTATTTTGAAGTACTGCGTCTTTGCAGTCTCCAAACATCTTACCTTCCTTCCAACCTACGGTACCGAAAGGTTTTGTTTTATAAGCTTCGGGAATTTTATCCACAACATTCCAATTTAGAGGATACTGAAATGTATACGTATTGTTTAGTTTGAGTGTATGAAAATTTCCTTCAGGCGCAAGCGTAATCGGACCAGGTGTTGGTGTTGGCAGTTTTTTGTTGCTGGTTTTTTGAACAATTTTTTTGGGCAGCTTTATAGGTGAATAATAGTATTTAACATAAACAAAACCACCGGTAAGCAGAATAATAATCATGATAAGAACAAAAGTTTTTAAAGTTATAAAAGGATTATTTTTTTTGATTATGAAAGGTTTTATAGATTGTTCAGCTTTTATTCTTTCATCTTTTTCTACAGCTTTTTGTGCTTCATCCAAAAGTTTATCAACATCATTCATTCTCTTATGGTAGTTCATTCAATAGAATTTTGTCAACTGAGTAAGAAGATTTTTTTTATTCTGTATTTATTTGTATAATTTTGTCTTCAATTTGAATTTTTTTAACAACGTCCATGCCTTCTGTAACAATTCCAAAATTAGTGTACTGATTATTAAGCCATGGTGCATCGGTTTTTGTAATAAAAAACTGAGAGTCATTAGAAACCTTTATGTCTGATCCTCTTGCAACACCAACAGACCCGATAACAAAAGGTTTGTTGTTTAACTCTGTATTCATATTTCCTCCGCCTGTACCGTCACCTTTTGGATCCCCTCCTTGAATTACCCAGTCTTCAACTCTATGGAATGTTAGGTTATTATAAAAACCGTTACTCGCTTTTTTCAAAAAGTTTGCAATCGTATTCGGTGCGTCTTTATCATATAAAGATATTGTTATATTGCCTTTGCTTGTTTTAATAATTGCTTTTGTGGCTATAGTAAGATTTGACGCGGAGGTTGCGTTTGTGGGTACGGTGATTGTAGGTGAGGGAATATTAGTAGGAACAGGTGATGGTTGAGATCTGGTATCATTTGTTTTAAGCAAACTTATTTCGGCTTCATTTTGTTTAGGTTTTGCAATTATTGAAATTCCCACGATTACAATGATAGCAAATATCAGAAAGATAACAAGTTTATTCATAAACAACAAATATTAAATTTATAATAAAAAAGTTATTGTGTCAATAGAAATTTTCCTTGACAAGCTTCTTTGGTAATGGAATACTAGAAAGTGATGGATAATCAAACTGACAATGGTCAAATGTTGTATGTTGATCTCGTGCAGGATGTGGTTTTAAGTGCCATCAATAATCGTGCCAGCGACATACATTTTGAACCTCAAAGGGAAACCTTTGATGTAAGGTATAGAGTTGATGGTATTTTATATCCAGTAAAAAACTTAGGCAGAAATTTGCAAGAGGAAGTTACCTCAAAAATAAAAGTATTATGTAAAATGGATATTACTGAGCACAGGCTCCCCCAGGATGGACATTTTGAATTTAAAGATCAGGATAAAATATATAATATCCGGGTTTCAACCCTTCCGGGTTTATATGGAGAAACAATAGTTCTTAGGATATTCGACAGAGAAGAAATTTTAATAAAACTTGAGAGCTTGGGTCTTGAAGAAGATCAACTTAGACTTATTAATAATCTTATAACAAGCCCATCTGGCATGATCTTAACAACAGGTCCTACAGGTTCGGGAAAAACAACTTTTCTTTACTCAATTCTTCATGCATTAAACAAACCTGATAAAAATATAGTTACACTTGAGGATCCAATTGAATTTCAGATGGCAGGCCTAAGGCAAACAAACATAAACGAAGCCATGAACTTAACTTTTGCCAAAGCAATGCGTTCTGTTGTAAGACAAGATCCAGACATTGTGATGCTTGGCGAGATCAGAGACGATGAAACTGCTCAGATGGCCATACAGGCTGCCTTAACAGGTATTTTAATATTTTCCACCTTTCACACTTTTGACGTACCGGCACTTGTAACCCGTTTTATAGAGATGGGTATTTCAAGTTCAGTAGCCGCACAAATAATAAAAGGAGTTATTTCTATAAGACTTGTTAGAAAGGTTTGTTTTTCCTGCAGAGAGCCTTATGTAATGACTGATACTCAGAGACAATTTTTGGGGCTATCAAGCAATGTGCAGGTATTTCAAAGAGGAAAAGGATGCAATTTGTGTCAAGCTAAAGGATATACTGGAAGAACAGGAATTTTTGAGATTGTTTATTTTGATGATGAAATCAGAGCCGCCATTATAGAAAAAAAACCTGCTTCGTATCTGTATGAATTATTATCAAAGAAAAATATAAAAAGCTTAAAAACTTCTGCTATATCAAAAGTGGCACAAGGTGTAACCACTATTGAGGAGATTGTCCGCGTGATGGGTGTTTTTCTGCAAGCATAATTTTTCTCAAAAGCATTGATAATAATCGTTCCTCGCTTTTTGCGAATCTTTGATTATTTTGTATATATTGATTTCTATAATTGATACGTCTAGAATGTAAGCTACAATTTTATGGTAAATATAATTCTTTGTCCATATTGCAAAAAAAATATAGAATTAACAGAGGCTTTAACCCATCAAATCCGGGAACAGCAGAAGCAAATGTTAGATGAGCAGTTTCAGAAAAAACTTGCTGAAGTAAAAAAGATCACGGAGGATTCATTAAAAAAAGAACTGGAAGAAAAATATAAATTTGAAGAACAGGATTTAAAAAAACAACTCGAGCAAAAAGAAAAGAAGCTTTCCGATTTTAGGAACCAGGAAATGAAGCTTCGCGAAGAAAAGAGAGCTCTTGAGGAAGAAAAAAAAGATTTGAAGCTTGAGGTACAAAGACAAATCGATGAAGAAAAGAAAAAAATAGAAGAAAAAATATTAAAAGAGGAAGAGGAAAAGCATCACTTAAAAGACCTTGAAAAAGAAAAAATCATAAACGATCTTAAAAAAGCTTTGGAAGATGCCCAAAGAAAAGCACAGCAGGGGTCTCAGCAATTACAAGGAGAGGTGCAGGAGCTTGATTTGGAGCAGATACTCAAGAACGCGTTTCCAACAGATGTAATAGAGCCTGTAGAAAAAGGAGTAAAGGGAGCAGATTTAAGACAAACTGTAAAAACATTAAGAGGAAATTTGTGCGGAGTGATTTTATGGGAATCTAAAAGAACTAAAGCCTGGTCAGATTCCTGGATTACCAAGCTTAAAGATGATCTGCGTGCAGAAAAAGCAAACATACCGGTTATTATAAGTTCTGTTTTGCCAGGAGAAGCGGACTCCGGATTCGGACTTATAGACGGAGTCTGGGTGTGTAGTTTCTCTCTTGTAATTCCTCTTGCTGAGATTATAAGGCAGAAACTTATTGAAGTTGCTAAAGAGAGATTTTTGTCCCAAGGAAAGGGTGAGAAGGCGGATAGATTGTATTCATATATTACCAGTCACGAATTCAGCCAGCAGGTTGAAGCCATGGTTGAAGTCTATAAGAACATGAACGGCCAGATCTTAAAAGAAAGGGCTGCGTTTGAGAAATTATGGAAAACACGGGAAGAGCAGGTGAAAAAACTTCTTTTAAGTACTGCAAATGTGGTTGGAGGAATAATGGGACAAGTGGGATCTTCTTCTATGCCTCAAATCAAAGGCCTGGAATTGCTTGAGTTAGATAGCGGTAAGGAATAAATTCCGTTATTTCACCCAAACTAATATTTTGTATGGTAAGTCATACCTAATTGAATAAGTGAAGTGTAATTACGGTTATTTTTTTCTTTGCG
>MFNJ01000052.1:3189-19830 GCA_001782015.1 Candidatus Levybacteria bacterium RIFCSPHIGHO2_01_FULL_36_15 | reverse complement strand
GCTCCGGGCATGCATTCACCCCCGCGTTTAAAAACGCGGGGATCTCTGCAAAGAGAATTAGAGATGCATTAGTAAGAAAAATTCTGAGGGATTGGTCATTTTTTATTGGTTTTTCTAGTACCTTCTTCAATTCTGCCTTTCACCTTTCCTCCCTTTTCTTTTACATCCTCACCCATCTTTTGCATCATGTTCATCGCTTGATCCTTAATTCCTACCAATTTCTCTTTCACTTTCTCTCTTGTTTTTTTGTTAGAAAGCGCAGTTGCTGCAACGGCACCAATTACTGCCCCTGCTGCAGCGCCAACCATCCCTGCAGTTTTAGAAGATATTCCCTTTTTTTTTCATCATCCTCTTTCTTTTGCATTTTTATCACCTCTCTTTCCAAAAATTCTACTTATCAAGGCTGTAATACCGCTTATAATTATTGATCCTGTTGAGTCCGTCATTTTTGCATTACCAACTCTGTCTATTAATTTTTTCACGGACCTGAAAACCTCCACAGTCCTATACGCTACTAAAGATGAAAAAATCACCAAAACAATAAATCCAACACTTACTGTATAGTTAAAAAAATCTTGGGACTTCATATGGTAGTATTTGAATGATAATAAGCTTATTTACCCAAAAAAGAGCTAAAAGAAGGTAAGAAGCATGAAAGAAAAGGAGTGTTTTCAGATGTTAAAATCCTAAACTCTGATATTTGTTCAACGACTGATTCACGGAATTTATAACATCCACAGTAAGTTTAACAGTAAAAATCAGAGAAACTAGGGTTATAACTACGGCAATTATTCCGATAATTTTTGATTTATAATCTCCCTGTTTTAAATATTTATAACCGTACCATAATCCGGACGGCGGAATCAGCAGGCTTACTAAATAAACGCCGGTTTGTTTTAAGGTACTTGTTGAAAGAGGTTTGTCTTTTAGCTTTTTTCCGCAATTGGGACAAAAATATATGTTGGGAGTAATATTAAATTTGCAATAAGGACATGTTAAATTCTGATCCATATAACTATTGTAATACTTTCAAACAATTAAATCTTCCTTATCCACATTAAGTATTCAATGTTCCCACCCTTTGAGCCAATAATCGGAGATTGAGTTATGCCCTGAATCTCAAGATCTAAATTTGAAAGGTCATTTTTAACTTTATCTATTGTTTTTGGAATAAACTCAGCCAGCAGCGTCCCCTTTCTCCTCCATGACTTATCTGCTTCATAATGAGGTTTCAAGAGCGAAACAATATCTCCATTATTTTTTAATAACTCCACAGCACGCGGAACAATAAGTTTTTGTTGCGTCCAACCTACGTCTATTGATATAAAATCCATTACAAGAGGCAATGTTAAATATAAAGCATTGGTTTTTTCCATTGTTACAACGCGTGGATCATGCCTTATTTTCCATTCCAGAACCCCATAAGCCGTATCAACCGCGTAAACTTTTTTCGCGCCGTTTTGCAAAAGACAATCCGTGAATCCTCCGGTGCTAACACCTAAATCCGCGCAAACTTTGCTCCTTACGCTGATATTAAAAAACTTCAATGCGTGTTCCAGTTTTAAACCGGCTCTTGATACAAATTTTTTATCCATAACTTATTTATCCTGATATAAATTTTTGTGTAAAAAACGGCTCAGCGCAAAAGCAACCCCGTGTTCCACTGCTTTAGTTCTTGTTACGGCGCCTTTCGTAAAAACGCCAAACATTCCGATTCCCTTACCAATATTTTTTGTTCCAAAAGTCGCATCAATTGCCTGAGACAAATTTTCTCCTTTTTTTATGCGTTTTATTATTTTTTCAGGCATCACAACCCCTCCTGATGAACCTATGCCAATATCTCCGTTTCTGTCTACGACTACAACTATAGACCTCTCAAACCAACCGTATGAATATTTATGGAATCCTCCTTCTATTCCCACACCATACTCTGCATCCTTAATTTTTTTTAAAGCCTGACTTGCCCTGTTTAATGCACCTTTAAATGTTTCCCCATCTTCCATTGGTTGATCTCTGACTCCTGATAGCACATTAACGCCAACAACCTTAATATCTTTAAAATGTCTGGAAAAAATCTTTTTAACCGGATTTATTTTTGTCTTGTTTTTTGAACCAACTGCTACAATCATATTTTCAATTTTGCGATATTGGTTTTGTATATTTTCTGCTGATCATTAAGCTGAGCCGTAATAAAAAACAGTTCTTTTCCCAAAACGATATCTTTAAAACAATAATTTAAATCATCAACTAATTCATATCCGCTTTTCAAAACTTTATTTTTATGAATCCAAATTAAATCTCCATCTTCTGTTTTATTCCCTCGAGGAATATTTTTATGGGAAACTTCAATCTTGAAAAAACACATTACCCAATCTTCTCTGTATCCTCCTTCAAGTTTAATAACTCCAGACAATTTAATATCAGAAGGCGTTACTTTATAGCCAGTTTCTTCCTCTGTTTCACGAATTGCCGCATTTAAGTAATTTTCTCCGGGTTCTACCCTGCCGCCGATTCCATTTAATCTGTTTGCGTCTATCCATTTATGAGAATCTCTGTGAACAAACAAATAGTGATTGCCGCAGTATAAAAAATTGGTCACTGAGGTTTGAACTTTTCTAATATATTTTTTGCTGTCTGCCATTTTATTTATTCCACCCAAACTCTGAATAATACACACCTGTCAGATAATTGAACAGTATGTCTCTTACACAAGGAACAATATTTTCAGGAAGTCTTTTTAAAGAAAACCATCTGAGTTCACTGCATTTGTTCGATTCTCTATTTATTACATTTCCTCTCCATTTGCGGGCAATAAAAGCCAAATCCATCCTTTCTTCTTCTGATGACTTTCTGTGCATTATATGAATAAAGGAGATATCTTTTTTATTGAGAGATATGCCTGTTTCTTCTTTTGCCTCTCTTACAATTGCTTGTAAAGCTGTTTCTTCTCCATCAAGATGCCCTGCTATCACACTGTAATTTCCATCCTCATAACTTGTATTGAATCTTTTTAAAAGAAGAATTTTATTATTTTTTATTAAAAACAAATAAACTGCAGGAATAAGCTTAAACCTTTCTTTAGAATTTTTTATGTCTGAGGATTTTTTTAACATTTTTAGAAGAATCAGTTTAAATATTGTATTACATCATGTAAATTTCCGGTCGTTATCTGATGGGCATCATTAACGTCTGTTGTTTGTTTTCCCTTTTGATGTAGAACTACCATTCCAAAACCCATCTTTTCCTTTGGAGTTTGCAAATCTCCTCCAAATGAGTCACCAAACATAATGGCATTGCTTAATGCGACCGGCTTTCCAAGATCCGCTTCCGCCATTTGCAATCCTTTTTGGAAAAAATCCAGATGAGGTTTGTCCTCGGGATCCCCAATGGACACAATATTAAAATTAACTCCTTTTTCTCTTAGTAACTCAATTCTTTCTCTTTTTAGAGCCATTGAATATTCAGGATCGTATTCAAACTGACCACCATCTGTCATTTTTAGCCTTGCATCGCTGCTTGTAAAAAGAAAGATTGGACGATTATGGTTTTTAATTTCTTTAATAAGTTCTAAAGCACGTGGATACACTATCGTTTTTTCTGTCAAAGTCAACCAATAACTATCTGCTGCCTCATTAATTATTTCAGGGGTAAGGTTGGCGCCCGCCTGATCTGCTGCAAATTTTATAAACATTTCCCTGCTCCATTTTTTAACAGCTGAGTATTTTTGTTTTACCTGA
This sequence comes from Candidatus Levybacteria bacterium RIFCSPHIGHO2_01_FULL_36_15, assembly GCA_001782015.1. Taxonomy (GTDB): domain Bacteria; phylum Patescibacteriota; class Microgenomatia; order Levybacterales; family GWA1-39-11; genus 2-01-FULL-36-15. The sequence continues at coordinate 16,093 of MFNJ01000052.1, read as the reverse complement.
GACTGACAATTTTCAACTTTGGCAAGTAAAGCATCAAACGCTTCTTTTCCGCCTTCAACCTTTGACCAGTCGTTATTAATAACTCTGTATCCTGAAACCATAAGCTGAAATATTTTATTGAAATTTTCCTGTATTTCCTTTGCTTTTTCCTCCCCTAAATGAGCCTCAATTACTTTTCTTACACCTTCTGACCCATCCAGAGATGCTTCTTCTGTATTTATCAACGTGTCGTCAATATCAAAAAACCACACTGAGTCTGACCAGGAAATCTCTCTAACTTCTTTAGACTTGCTTTTTACACTAACCATAACAAGATTATACCAAATTCCTATTAAACCTTTGACTGAAGGCTAAAAATCAGTTAGACTAATATCATGTCTTCCAACCTGTCCAATCTTTTTTCTCCAAAATCTATAGCAGTTATTGGCGCGTCCCGTTCACCGGAAAAAGTGGGAGCAATTGTTCTGAAAAATATCATCGATTCAAAATTCACCGGGCAAATTTTTCCCGTAAACCCCAATACCGATAATATTAATAATTTGAGATCCTATCCTGATATTAATAGTCTTCCTCAAATTCCTGATCTTGCAGTCATTGCTCTTCCGGCGGTACAGGTTCCGGAAATCCTTAGCCAGCTGGGAGAAAAAGGGGTTAAGAACGCGGTTGTTTTCTCCGCCGGTTTTAAAGAAACCGGAGAAGACGGGGAAAAACTGGAAAAAAACCTAATAAATGCTGCAAAAAAATTTCAAATTAATTTACTGGGCCCTAACTGTTTGGGATTTGTAAATAACCTTTATCCCGTTAATGTTACTTTTGGAGAACTTGTTGAAAAATCCGGTAATCTCAGTTTTATCTCTCAATCCGGAGCGCTTGCCGCAAGCCTTTTTGATTGGTGCAAATCAAGCGGTCTTTCCTTCGGTCAGTTTGTTACATTAGGAAATAAAGCGGTTATTAATGAAAATGACGTTCTGCAGTATTTTCAAAGCCTTTCTCAAAACAACTCTTCCCAGGTTGATGCACAAGGCTTATCAAAAGTCCGTCCGATTGGATTATATTTAGAATCTATATCAAATGGTAAAGAATTTCTCCGAATCACTAAAGAAATTTCTCAAAAAGATCCAGTTTTTATTCTAAAACCGGGAAAAACTCAAGCCGCCAAACACGCTATGCAGTCTCACACAGGAGCAATTGCAGGAGAAGACGCGGTTTTACAAACTGCTTTACACCAGGCAGGAATAACACGCGCTCAGACTCTTGAAGATTTTTTTGATTTATCCCGTGCGTTTGCCTGGGAAAATGCGCCTGAAGGGCCAAAAGTAGCTATAATTTCAAATGCCGGCGGACCGGCAGTTATCAGTGCCGATGCTGTTATAACCGAAGGTTTGGAACTGGCAGAGTTTGACGCAACTTCCCGCGAACAGTTGGAAAAAATTTTGCCAAGATCAGCCAGCGTCTTTAATCCTGTAGATGTTTTGGGTGATGCATTGGCAGACCGGTACGGGCAAGCGGCAGAAATTATTCTTCAAACAAACCAGGCTGACACATTAGTTATTATTCTTACTCCCCAAGTCATGACTCAAATTGAAAAAACAGCCGAATTTATAGGTAATTTGTCAGAAAAATATCAAAAACCAATTTTCTGCTCTTTTATGGGGGGAAATCTAGTTGTTGAAGGAGAACAAAAACTTAATGAATACAAGATTCCCTCTTTTCGCTTCCCTGAACGGGCAATCGCAGCAATTGCTGCCATGTGGCGCTGGAAAAAATGGCAGAAAAAACAATTCCAAAACCCGAAACAAATAACTGCTTTACCCGCTTTTGATAAAGCACGGGAGATTATAACAAGCGCAGTAAAAAACAACCGTAAGACTCTTGATAATCTTGAAGCAAATGAAATTCTGCGATCTGCTGGAATAAGTGTTCCGGCTTACTCAGCAATTTCTGATTTGGACCAGGCTAAAAATTTTGCCCGGCAAAACGCCTGGCCGGTAGTTCTAAAACTTTCTTCACCCAGCCTATTGCATAAAACAGATATTGGAGGAGTAATTACAGATATTTCAAATGATGAGCAGCTCGAAGACGCATGGAATAAACTACAACAGAAAATCTCCCACCAGTTGGATCCGGAAATCAAAGAGCACGTAAAGGTTCAGATTCAGAAAGAAATAATGAGCGGCATTGAAATAATTGTTGGAGTAAAGGTTGACCCGACTTTTGGAAATGTATTGCTTTTTGGAGCAGGCGGAAGACTGGCTGAATTGATCCAGGATAGGAACTTGCATCTTCTGCCTCTTGATATTTCTCAAATAAGGGAGCTTGTTAAAGAATCAAAAATTTTTCCGGTACTTAACGGCTTCCGGGGACAACCGCCTTATGCTCTGGATAAACTTTACGAGTTAATTTATCGCCTGGTCAAACTGGCAGAAATGCTCCCTGAGGTTTCTGAAATTGAAATTAACCCTGTTATTTTAACTCTTAATGATGCTTGGGCAGTTGACGGAAAAGTTGTTCTTGAACAGGGAGAGCAAAAAATAGTCAGTGCGCCTAAATTCCATGTAGCAACAACTATTACCCACACTATTGTTGCAGGTAAATTCCATTACTTTGTTTTTGAATCGGAAACGCCGCTTGTTTACCAACCGGGGCAATATATAAGCGTCAAAGTAGCAAACCAGCGGATTAATTCTTATTCAATTGCCGGAAGTGAAAATCCGAATAGTTTTTTCTTGCTTATTGATACAACGCCAGGAGGTTTAGGTTCCAAGTTTTTTGAAAACTTAAAGGTTGGAGACAAAATAACTTACCTTGGACCATTTGGAACATTTACTCTTAAATTTGATGATGGCGCAAAACATCTTTTATTTTTAGGAACGGGTTCCGGTTGCAGCCCTTTAAGATGCATGCTTGAGTCTGCATTAAAAGAGAAAAACGTCCAACTACCCACAACTTTGTATTTTGGGTTGCGTTATAATTCGGATGTTTTCTGGCAGGATTATTTTAAAAAATTATCAGAAGAGCATTCTAATTTCAGTTTTAAACTCGCTCTTTCCAAGCCTGACTTATCCTGGCAGGGGTTAAACGGACATATCACTGAACTGGTAAATAAAGATTTCTCTAATGCCAGTGAATGCTCTGCCTACCTTTGCGGAAATAAAGCAATGATTGAGGAAGCAACAAATATTTTATTATCAAAAGGTTGCCCGAAGGAACGGATATATTCGGAAAAATTCTAATTTCAAAATGTAAAGTGCAAAATTATAATGTAAAATTAAAATTACTAAACTTTTAACTTTGAACTGTAACTTTTAATTTTTAAATTTGAACTTTTAACTAAAAATGGTCAACCAGAATATTTTTACTTTAAAGATCGGTGGTCAGGCCGGCCAGGGAATAAAATCGGCAGGACTCATGCTTGCCAAAGTTGCTACGCGTTCAGGATACTACACTTACACCTACACGGAATACCCCTCACTTATACGGGGAGGACATAATGTAATGCAGATAAACGTATCTTCTGAAGAAGTTACTGCACCCTCCAAAAAGACGGATTTTTTGATAGCTTTAAATCAACAAACAATTAATTTACATAGCGGCGAGCTTATTGCCGGTTCCGGAGTTCTTTTTGACAGTGAAAAAAGTTTTGATATTGCAAAAGTAGAAAAAGGGGTTAATTTATATCCTGTACCATTGTCAAAATTCGCGAATTCCGCCGGAGGCGGTGAACTTTTAAGTAACACCGTCGCGCTGGGCGCGGCAACGGCTATTTTAGACGGAAATCTTTCAATGCTTAAAAACCTGATTAATGAAGAATTTGCCAACAAAGATCCGAAAGTGGCAACGATGAATCAGCAGGCAGCGGAAGCAGGTTTTAATTTTGCCCAAGAGAATTTTGCAGAGAACTTTAAAAAAACATTAACACCAATAGAAAATAATATTCCCAAAATGGTTGTGAATGGTAATGACGCGGTAGCGCTTGGTGCAATTGCCGCAGGTCTTCAATTCGCAGCTATTTACCCAATGTCACCAATCTCTAATATTCTGCATGTCCTGGCCTCCTATCAGGAAAAATACGGATATGTTTATAAACAGCCTGAGGATGAAATATCTGCGATTAACATGGCAATCGGAGCATCTTTTGCTGGGGTCCGCTCCATGACCGCAACATCAGGCGGCGGATTTTGTCTCATGACAGAAGCCTATGGACTTTCCGGAATGACTGAAACTCCCATTGTCATAGTTCTTGGAATGCGGCCGGGCCCGGCAACAGGATTTCCAACCTGGAGCGAGCAGGGAGATCTCAGGTTTGTGCTGCACGCCCATCAGGGAGATTTTCCAAGAATTGTGCTTGCCCCAGGTGACGCCAAAGAAGCATTTGACCTTACCATGCAGGCATTTAACCTGGCAGATAAATACCAAACTCCGGTAGTTTTATTAATTGATAAAAATATCTGTGAGGATGATCAAAGTTTTCCTGTTTTCAACATTTCTTCCTATGAAACTTCGCGGGGAAAGTTTTCTTCCCAAAATTTGCCGGATTATAAACGTTTCAGCCTTGAAGATAGCGGAATATCAATGCGTACTATTCCCGGAACCGGTAACTTTTTTGTTGCCAACTCAGACGAACATGACGAACAAGGCTTATCCAATGAAGAAGCAGCAAATCGCAACTCTCAGATGAAAAAAAGAATGAATAAACTCACAACTTGCACAAAAGAGGACATGAAATCACCTCAACTTTTTGGACCGCCTGACGCGGATATCACCATTGTTTCCTGGGGAAACAACAAGGGAAGCATATTACAAGCAATGAAACAATACAACAATGTCAATTTTTTGCATATCACGTGGCTAAATCCGTTTCCGGCTGAGGCAATAAAAAATATTTTAACAAAAGCCAAACACATAATTGATGTTGAATGCAATTTTTCAGGACAAATGGCCGGCTTAATTAGAGAAAAGACGGGAATAGAAATTACGGATAAACTGTTAAAATATGATGGAAGACCAATTTTTCCGGAGGAAATAGCTGAGAAAATAAATAGTACTATAAAATAAATTCGAAGCACTAAATCCGAAATACGAAACAATATTAAATGATCAAAATCAGAAATTTAAAAACAGTTTTGTATTTTGAATATTAAAATTTTGAATTTGTTTCGAATTTCGATATTTGAATTTCGGATTTTGTTAAACTATGACTGAATTAAAAGACCTAACCACACTCTGTTCTCCCAACTGGTGTCCGGGATGCGGGAACTTTACCATTTGGGCGGCATTTAAAAACGCGTGTGTTAAAAAGGGGTGGGACAATACCAATTCAGTTCTGGTTGCCGGAATCGGCTGCCATGGTCATATTATAAATTTTACAAAAATAACTTCTTTTGAAGGCTTACACGGACGGGCTATTCCGGTTGCAACAGGAATAAAAATTGCAAATCACCGTTTAAACGTGTTTGTTTTTACAGGTGATGGAGATTGCCTTAGTGAAGGAGGAAACCACTTTGTGCATAGCGCTCGTCGCAATCATGATTTAACAATTATTCTTCATGATAATGCTATTTATGGCTTAACAACCGGACAAACCACACCAACTTCCCCGCATAGATTCAAATCAAAATCAACTCCACAAGGCAATCCCGACTGGCCGATTTCTCCTTTAACTTTAGCCATAGCATCAGGTGCCACTTTTGTTGCCCGCGTTTATGCGGGAAATATTCCCCAAATGACAGATATAATGATTCGCGCGAACGAACATAAAGGACTGTCTATTGTTGATATTCTTCAGCCTTGCGTGACATTCAATAAAGAATATACCCATGCATATTTCCAGGAAAATACTTACTATCTTGATGAAAAACATGACGCAACAAACAAAGCAGAAGCGTTTAAAAAATCTCTGGAATGGGGACCAAAACAAATCGCTCTTGGTGTTTTTTATCAAGAAGACAAACCATGTTATGAGTCCCAAATTCCGCAATTATCCGAAAAACCATTAATCGAAAATCCACCTGTTAAAAGAAATTTGGAAGAATTATTTAAGAAATATTTTTAATACGAAGCAAATTACTGTTCTACAACTTCAACTTTTCCTATATTTTCAAAAACCTCATTTACTGGTTTTAAATCCGCTTTACGAACATACTCCCCTTTACTGTTTCTTCCAATTTCCACAAATTCCCCGCCTGCCTCTAACATGGTTTCGTTTTTAGCACCAATATTTATGAAGAGATCGCCTTCTTTTTCTACAAAATGTGTCCTAAAAGTACTATATACTTTCCATTTTCCTTTACTTTTCATCCAGGGAGATGTACTTTTGGGATCGTTCGGCTTATCAGGATCAATTCCTGTTGAATAATATGGGTTTTCGACAGAAAAAGATTCAACACCAGTCAGAGCAAGATCACCGATCGATTCTATATCATCCCATTTAACATCAGAATAATCTCTTTTTGCTGGGTCAAATACAGGGATACATCTTATGTCCATAGCCCCTTTCCTTATAAATATTTTGCCTTTATATATTCCCGAAGGAGGTAACTTCTTACCTTTATCTATTTCTGATAAAGCTCTTTCAACAGATGGTTTTTCATCTAATTCAGCAAATCCCCTAACAATAGCAACGCTACTTAGTAATATGCCTGCAGCTATAGACAGATTAAGAAATTGTCTTCTTGAAACTCCATCTCCAGTTCTTGATGAGGAGTGAGTTTTTGCCGGCTTATAATCAGTTGTTTTAACTTTTGAAGAAACAATAGCCATTTCTCTCTTCGTTCTTAACTCACTCAATTCATTGCTCAAAGCATCTATTTCTGCCTGTTTAGTTCTAAGAAATTCATCTGTCTGTCTTATTCGACCTTCATAATCTACCTTGACCATATTAAGCAATTATATATTATAGGACGTCTAAAATCAAGCTTTCAGGGTTTTTGACAGATTACAAAAGAAGTATTAAAATATGCGCTATGGTAATTGAAAGAAGAGAATCTTACCTTTTCGGGCTTATTAAAAGAAAACCGGTTGAACTTGCTCCAGGAACACAAGAGACCTTAGATAGGGTTTGGGCGGGTAGATTTATTAGGGAACGACGGAATAGGATAGTAGGCAGGAGTATTATTGTTGAATCACCTGATAAAGCGACAATCAGATATCATGGTAATTTTTTAACTCAGGATACTGAATACTATAAGGATGAAATTAACAGTGGATCCGGAATAACCGCATACCCCTCTTTTAAAGATATTTTACTTACAAAAGAAAGAAAATATACCTGGAGAGAATAATCATATCCATTGAAAACCCGCCTGTCAAAAGAAACCTAGACGACCTATTTAAAAAATATACTTGATAAAGAATTAATTCCGCTTTTTATTGCTATTTTCATACTACATGATATAATCGCGTCATGTGGGAAAGATTAAGGGCAGATATAGACAGAAAATTAAGAAGTGATAGAGAGAAAGAAGAAGCGTTGAAACTACAACAAAGATTAGACCAGCAAAAAAGATTAAAAGAAGAAGCTGAAGAACGTATTAGACTTGCGAGATCAAAAGAAACATACGTGCAAAGAATGCCTGCTGTGGCTGAGGGAATATCACAAGAATTAACAGCTATAAGTTCATCAGTAGGTGGAGAAACTCTTAGAGAAATAAATCAAGTTGTTTTTAAAGGGAAGGGCAAACTTGATAAGGGTGCTAGAATCGTTACGCATTATTCTTCGTATTTAAAAGAAGGAATAGGTCAAGATGCAGATGGACGCGGATACACATGCAAAGTAAGGGACGATACACATTATGCCCTTAATGGAGTATTTTTAAAAACTCCTCTTGGCATAGATCTATTTTCTGGATTTGTTAGCTACCCAATAACATTAGAAAGTGCTCCTTCTCCTATACCCAGTATAAATGGAATAGAATCAGAAGGATTACAAAGATCTTCCTTTCTCGAATATTGTAACAGGAAGAGGCTAAGTCGTACATATAAAACAAAACCGTATAATGATGTAGACTACTGGGTAGATCGCACTGATTGGACAAGATATAAACAAAGCGATGATTTCAGATGCTCAATTGCTCCTTATGGAAAATTTTGTGCAATAGTAGGATGGTGGAAACTAGAAGATATAGCACATGAAGTAATGTCTGGAAATGGTAATGCTATTCATATTAATTATAAACCACTAGAGGAATTTTATAATTTGGACTCTGCTTTAGCTAGATACAGGAGACTATCCCGTGATCAAGAATTTCTAACAAGAGCAAGAAGAATGGTTAATGAGAATCTGGAACATGATCTTCGAGGATTACTTGAGCACTGATTTTAACGATCAGGCAATTACACCAAATGTACTTTAATTTCTGCTAAAAAAACAAGGTTATTATCTCCTTACTCCGTATTTTTCAAAGAAGACTATTTCAGAAAGCGGTTTGCGGTCAAGTTCTCTGTGAGGAACAGATGTTCCTTTTACATACCCCAATGCCAGACTGCCTATAATAACTTGGTCATCTGGAATTTCTAAAATCTCACGCGTAGTTTCTTCATCCACCGTCACCCAACAACCTCCCAATCCCAGATTCCAAGCAGCCAACCACATATTTTGCAATGCGCACACCGCGGAATACACATATTGATCATGTTTTTCTAGCCAAACAATCAGGGACGCATGTGCATCGTTCTTATCAGTAAGAGAAGAATTATGTTTATTAACAGTGATCACAATACAGGTATTGGTAAATTGTAAAAAACTACCTTCTTGTGCTTTCAAACTCAAACTTTCTATTGTTTCTTTTTCTTTTACAACAATAAAGTGCCAGGGTTGGGAATTTAAAGGGCTTGGTGACCAGCGTCCGGCTTCTAATATTTGTGAAAGAATATCATCCGTGATGTTTTGACCTGTCCATGCACGTATTGATCGCCTTGATTTTATTGCTTCAATCGCATCCATATACCTTATTATACTATTTGTTGATATAATTTTGTAAAATACTTATTGATTATATACAAGTAAAGATTATGAAAAAAGCAGCTAAGCAAATTGCAGTTTTTTCCGGATGTGTTATAAAAGACGGTTGCGTACTCATGGTTTTAAGAAATGAAAAAGAATGCCCTAAAGCACATCTGAAATGGGAATTTCCGGGAGGAAAAGTGAATTTTGGTGAAACACCGGAAAAATCTGTTGCTCGGGAAATACTGGAGGAAACAGGAGTTGTAATAAAAATAAAAAAACTTCTTCCTTTTGTCCAAACATCTTATTGGGAATATGAATGGGGAGTACAGCAAACTTTATGTTTGGTATATTTGTGCAACTTTGTCAGACAGAGAAAAATTCTAAAAGACCATCATGTAGAAAAAATTGATTGGATAAGAATTGATGAAGTACTAAAACTTCCAACTCTTCCCGGAACAAAAGAAGTTTTGAACCTGGCAATAAAATTTAATTAAGCAAAATTTACAAATTTACAAATTCCTCTTGAAATTATTTTTCAAAGTATTTATACTTTTATCATTATGGATAATCAACAGTCACCACAAACTCCTCCGCCCGGCCAACCATCACAGCCTGCTCAGGGGACAGGAGATAAAGAAGTTCAAATCGGAAAATATAAAGTTAAAGTGGTTAGAAGCCTTTGCATTGGAGCTGCTTCCTGCGTTGCAGTTTCTCCAAGTGTGTTTCAGCTGGATAATGAAAACAAAGCCGTAGTCCAGGAAAGTGGAAATGACGTGCCGGAGAACATATTGCTCGCGGCGCAATCTTGCCCAACAAAAGCAATAGTTATTACGGACACTGAAACCGGAAAACAAGTGTGGCCGAGCTAAATTAAAATACGAAACACTAAATTCAAAATACGAAACAAATTCTAATATTCAAAATTCAAATATCAAAAAGTTTTAGATTTAATTTGTTTTTTTATTTTAATATTGTTTCGAATTTCGATACTAGAATTTAGAGTTTTTTTAAAGTATGTTAACCAATCACGCAAAAGGCATTTACCTCGCTCTTATCACTGCCCTTATCTCGGGGATATCAATTTTTGTTAACAAATTTGCTGTTGGTGCAATTCAACCGCCGCTAGTTTTTACTGCGACAAAAAATGTGGGGGTAGGGCTTTTAATTGTCGGAATTATTCTTGCAACAAGAAAATGGAGATTGATTAGAAATTTAAATAGGCGCGAGATTATTTACTTGATTTTAATCGGAATAATCGGCGGATCTATTCCTTTTTATCTTTACTTTACCGGACTTTCCCAGATTCCTGCAATTAACGCAGCTCTCATCCATAAGACTTTGGTTGTTTGGGTAGCTTTGCTTGCTATGCCTTTGTTAAAGGAAAGGTTATCACGAATGCAAATTGTTGCGGTACTACTTCTTTTTATAAGTAACTTTTTTGTCGGCGGATTTAAAGGATTCACATTTTCTCAAGGCGAACTTTTTGTGTTAATTGCTACAATTTTCTGGGCGGTCGAAAATATTCTGGCAAAAAAAATATTGATAGCAACCTGCCCCGATTCAATCGGGGTTGATCCAGATATAGTAACAGCCGCCAGGATGGGGTTCGGATCTCTAATTTTATTGGGCGCAGCAGTAATTGTCGCACCCTCCGGTTTGGCAAAAGTTACTGCTCTTAATTCAACACAATGGTTTTGGATGATCTTAACCGTAGTTATTTTACTCTGTTACGTCATGAGCTGGTACAGGGCTTTAAAATTTGCTCCCGCAATTACTGTTGCATCCGTTTTGGTTGCGGGAACACTAGTCACAAACGTTCTTTCCGCGTTATTTGTAACTCACACTTGGAATAGCACCTTGCTTATTCAATCATTGGTTATGCTTTTAGGAGTAGGAATATTTTTCTTTGCAATGAAAAAAGAGTGGCACTACACCTCAACCAACTAATCTAAGCGTAATCTTGTGTTAATAGTATAAGGAAGTTTTAACACGACTGGATTTTGGGGCAAACTTAATCCTGCTTCTTGATACAATGCTTTTAAAACCTGTTCATAAGTTCTTGCGTAAAATCGTACCGATTCTACAAAAGACTGTTCGTCTTCCGGAAATTCCAGAACACCGATTTGACCTTCTTTATTGCTAGAAAATAGAGTTAAGCTGATATTCATTCTAGAGATCGCGGGTTCTACTTTTTCGGAGATGAATTGCTCTTCCGCTTTTTCCTGAATAGCTTCTCTTTCTTCATAATTTGGGTTGTCTAAAAATTTAGTTGCTAAATGAGAATATTCTTCTTTAGTTAAACCAAGTTTCCTTCTATCTGTCTCCACTAATCCAAGCATTAAATCTTTCAGGCTAGAATAACCAAAATCTACGTCCACTGCAATATTTCTCTCTTTATTGTATACATATAAATTGCTCATACGATTAACGCTACTGTTTACGTCAAATCCTTTTGTTCTTAATAATGATTTAATATTACTAACCCGTTCCGAAGAATAAAAATTTGTCAAGGGGGTCTTTTTGACTTGAAAAAATATTATGGAATGTAAATCCCATCCTATTAACCCTTCTCTTCCAATTCCCCTATCTATTTCTACCCATGTAGTCTCATCTGAAAATAGACTTCCATCCAGTATGGTACTGCTTAAATCTTCAATTGCATCACATGAAGGAAGATCAGCAGGATCAATATCTTCAGAATATTGTTGATCTTCAGCATCGACCAGAAAGGGCATTTGATTACTTAAATGCCGATAGATATTTTGTGGATTCTCTACTGATACAGAAAATCTTGAAGGTTGTTCTTTTTCTTTTTTCCCGCCCGACATATAGGTAAGAATTATACTACCTATAGTATATTATCTCAACCGATCGAATGGTAGAATAATATTTTGAATTACTTTTCCAGTCCAGAAAGAAAGTTTTCGTTCTTCTTCTTTTGTTAAAATTTTAATAACCATATTCCAGTGAGCCGCGACTGTATCGCCGATTTTTAATCCTTCAACAATTTTCGGATCAAATGGTATTTTTTCTTTGCTAACTGTTAATTCACGATTGTCATCCTGAGCTTTAGCGAAGGATCTCGTAGGATTCTTCACTTCGTTCAGAATGACATCATGAGAAATTTTAAGAGAATGTAAATTAATTGTAACCTTACTATTATTTATCTCCTCCACCTTCCCCCATCTAACCATGCAATTGTTTATAGATTCCAAATTAAATGGAACAGCACCGGAGGCTTTGCCAACTCCTACATGCAGAACCTGAAACAAATGGCTGGGGATAAAAACCTTTGGCTGTTTTCGTTTTAATTCCTTAATAAAAAAATACGGTACTCCCTGCTTTTTGAAATTTTTCAACAGCAAATCGTAATCTTCCGATTTTGCTTGTTTTAAAAGATCATTCCCAATCCAATAAGCTTCGATAACTTCATAAGAAAACACGGGAAGCTTTGTAATTTTAGAAATTGTCTTAAGATAAGGATATAAAACAATAAATTTGCTTATTTCTTCTTCTACTTCATTACATTTCTTATCAATAATACACTTTTTGAACCTTGCTGCCGCGGTATTTTGGCCACAATAACCCAGGGAGTTTGGAGGTAGAGAAAACCGGGATTCCAGTTGCAAAGCTTTTAGATCCATTATGGATACAATAATACAATGTTTATAGTGTAAAATAAACATTAATCTTAAAAGCCAAATCTACAACTAAAATTTTAAATCTTTAATACTTTTTAGTTTTAAGGTGTAGTTTTGCAATTTGCGCTTTGAGATTATATCATGAGAGTCTATATTTTTGGCAATCAGGATGTTTCAGAAGACAATTTAGTTTTCGATGTAGTCAATAAACTTAATGGAAAATTTAAAGACATTGAGTTTATAACCGTTAAACCAAATGAGGATGTGCCGTTTGTTAGTGAAAAATCTGTTGTAATAATGGATACGGTTGTCGGAATAG
>MFNJ01000052.1:0-3176 GCA_001782015.1 Candidatus Levybacteria bacterium RIFCSPHIGHO2_01_FULL_36_15 | reverse complement strand
TATTGGTCTGCCGCAACAGGGTGAAATTGATTATTTACGTATCCAGTCTATTTTAAGAAAATTAGTTGCGCAGGACATACAGGGATCATAAGCTCTGACAATTTTTTCAGCATTATAATGCAATGTATCTTCTTCTTTATCCAAGTTTTCGTTAAAGTATTTTTTTAAATCATTTTCAATAGTTATCTGGTTTTGAGACGTTGGAACAATAACATCATAATCTTCAATCATCCCATTCACGTTCACTTTTGCCATGTGATACAAAATTCCCCGTGGAGCTTCCACCACCCCCACACCAACACCTGCTTGAGCAGGCTTTCTGACAGGTTGTTCGGGAACTATTTTAATAGTTTTAAAAATATCTATCGCATCATCCACACATTGTAAAATTTCTATTGCTTGAGCCAGATTATTATGGTAAAGATTACCGGAAGGAAAAGTTGAAAGGTAAGGTGTAACATCAGCTTTAGTCCTTGAATTAAGAAGGTCTGCATTAAAGTTAAGTCGGGCTAAAGCCCCAACCAAATAATCTTTATGATTACTTTTGAGAAGATATCCTTCAGATTGTGAATAAGGAATAACCACTTCTTCCAGAAAATTATAATAATTGTTTTCAGGGATATGATCGCCGTTTGTATTAACAATTTCTCCTTCAAGAAAATCAAACTTTTTTGTGATTTCATTTCTCAAACACATGTAATCCGAATTACGGTTCAGATTTTCTTTCCAATCAAAAAATGTTTTTACCCCTCGCAGGACTTGCGGACGTATTGTCTCAAGTCTGTTTATAAGATCAGGAAATTGAGCCTGATCGGGAAGCTTGAGAAATCCTCCAATGGTAGGAATAGGCGCATGAATTGCAGCACCAATTATAACAGTACTTAAGTCCGTACCAAGTTTTTTAATATCAAAAGAGTCATGGAGCAAAATATGACCAGGATCTGCTGAATCATCAGGAATGTCCAAAATAGAATCAACTTCTAAAATATCAGGTAAAACAAAAAAATAGAGGTGCAGGGCATGGTCTCTGATCATAAGCGCATCATATGCAAGTTTTCTCAGTATTTTTGTTTGTTCAGAAACTTCTATTCCCTGAGACTTTTCAATGGCTTTTATAGCTGCAAATAAATGAGCAATAGAACATGTCCCGCAAATGCGTGATAAAAAGGATGGTACTGCAACAATTGGTTTTCCTTTAACAGCTTCCGTATAAAATCTTCTGTAGTCAGAAATTTTAAATCTCAAGTCCGTAACTTTACCATCCTGAATTTTTACCTGAAGCCCGGCGGTGCCTTCAATTTTTGTAATATTTTCAATTGTTATTTCACCAGTATGCATAATAAATAATTAAAAATTCAAAGTTCAAAATGCAAAATCACAATTATAAATTTAAAGTTATTATAACTTTTATCTTTAAACTAAACTTTGAACTTTACATTTTAAACTTTTAACTAATGCTGTATTGTAAAAAAATCTATATGATATTGAATAACTTCAGGTACTTTTCCAAGGTTTCTAAAAACGTTTGGATGTTCATCGGGCATCCATTTACCATATCATCCACTTTAATCACCTCATCAAGCTTTTTTACTTTATCACTGTAATTGAAATTTTTCATATACATGCAAATCCGTTCGTTAATTTGATCGCTTACAAATGCGTTGCGGCTGGCTGAAGGCATACCTGTACAAGCACAAGCTCCGATTGCCACTACATACTTTGCGTTATCACGGATTTTTTTTACTTCCTCTGCCTGCTTATCTGATGAAATTGCTCCTTCCACAAAAGCAACATCAAGCCCTTCCATGGAATTTTTCGATTTCAATGCTTTCAGATACCGAAACTCAACTACTTTCTTCCACTCGTCAAGATGATCATTAAGAAGTTCTGTAAAAAGAATTGTGCTATCCTCAGAACAGGTAAAAGAAAACCAACCAACTATCATTTTTTTTTGGGGATTATTTGGGTTTTGTGTGTTTTCCTGATCCATGTATAATAATATAATAATAACACATCTACTATGAAAATTCGAAGCACAGAATCCGAAATATGAAATAATCCTAAACGACCAAAATACAAAATTTAAAACATTTTGAATTTGTTTCGAATTTCGATATTAGAATTTCGTATTTATCAAATGTATGTGTTTAGCAATTCCAGGAAAAATTACAAAAATAGAAGGCCACAAAGTTTTGGTCGAATATCCTGGCCAAACTCGACAGGCTTTAGTAGGAAATGAACCTGTAAAAGTAGGAGATTATGTATTAGTGCAAATGGGAATAGTAATCAAAATTTTGACACCTTCCGAAGCAAAAGAAGCGCAGTTGGCCTGGAAATAGAAAAATCATAATTACTTTTTACTGGTAAAACTATAATACATCATTTTGACAATTTCAGAAACAACAAAATATGTTAAGGTTATAAGTAGTATCAAAGATAGATTGGAAATTGAGGGAGTTATAAATTGAAACACTTGTTTGCCTATAAGCGTAAAAGGCAAAATAAGGGTTGTCAGTAAAGCTACTGCTGATAATCCGAGCAAAATAGGAGCAGGAAACGAAGCCTTAAAAATCGAAAGTCTTGTACGTACAGAAAATAAGAATAAAAGCTCTGTTATAACACTTCCTATGAACCAGTTGGTTTGCAGAACCTGGGGAGAAATCTTAAAGAAAGAAAAGAAAAATAGGAAATCAAAGAAAGAGCTTACGCCTCCCATGACTGTTGCAAATAAAGCAATTTCTTTAATGTCATAGTTTTTTGGTTTCTTTAGGTCATTTTTATCTACATTATCCATTGCCACAGCAATCATAGGAAAATCTGTCAATAAATTGATAAGAAGAATTTGTAATGGCAGAAGCGGTAAAAAAGTAATAAATAAGGAAGATATCGCAACAGTATAAAAATTTCCGAAGTTTGATGCAAGTGTTGTCTTTATATATTTAACAGTATTTCCGAAAATCTCTCTTCCCTCCATAATACCGTCAATAATCACATCCAGACTTTTATTGAGCAATACAATATCTGCGGTTTCACGTCCTATATCAGATGCTCCCTGAACTACGATTGCAACACTAGCAGCTTTTAATGCGGGCGCATCGTTAATTCCTTCGCCTAAAAATCCAACCTCATATTTTTCTCTGAGTAATAGATTTATTTTATGTTTTTGCTCCGGTGAA
>MFNJ01000051.1 GCA_001782015.1 Candidatus Levybacteria bacterium RIFCSPHIGHO2_01_FULL_36_15 | reverse complement strand
TCAGGCATAAATGGGATACTATTTAGAGTTTGATTATAAGATTTAATTGTATGGGAGAGAAGCTTAGTCTTGTTCCTGAATTTGTGACTTTAGAACAACTGGCAGAAAAATACTGCCAAATACCCCAAATTGTCAATGAAAATTTTATGACAGGTGATTTTGTGCTGAATGAATTAAAAAGAAGAAGATTAAAGCCACCAGATCTTGTTGTAAGAGCTACGGATAAACAAAAAATATTGGAAGTTCTATGGATGGGGAGTGACAGGACACCGGATTGGCAGGAAAGCATAATACATATAAACCCAATTAATGATCCGGCAAATAAAGGATTTTCAGATAAACATTTATGGATAATGAAAGAAAAACATCTTAGAGGCATTGAGGTTATGCACGGTTTAAAACTTCCTGAGAAAAGACCGGCATCTTTTGTTGGTGATGTTTTTGATCCGACTCATGATATTCTTTCCGTCTATAATGCTCAATATTTAGAATTATTGGCTAAACCAAACTTCTGGAAAATAAATGGGTGTCCTGCTGATTGTCTTGTAGCGGTATTTGGATTAGACATATTAACAATGAATGGAAAAAAATAAAAGACCAGATCCCGAACAAGATTTTAAAAGAAATGATAGGGGTTATCCCACTGGAGAATTGCCGCGAACGCTTGAGCCATTTGTTATGTGATAAAGACGCATAGTTTACAATTAACGTAATGTTGATTTATTGTAAAAAAGAACTATAATACGGAATAATCATGACAGTAGAGGCACATCCTAACGGTCAATCTTCAATAGTTGCTGAACAGAATTTTCCAAGAGATGGATTTGTTAATGAATTTTTTGAAGAGGTAAAAAGAAGAGAGCAGGAATCACAACCAGTTTCCTTACGTACCCACGTTGAACGGGTTATAAAAGGAGAAAAGCCTCATTATAAAAATGCCTATGATGTTCTTGGAAAAGCAATAAGCGCATTGCCTGCCGTTACTCTTCCATCCGGCCGCTTAAGATATTCATTCTATTCAGATAGAGAAGATGACAAACGTGTGTGTGGCCAATATAGAGTTATAGAAACTTTTGTGGATTATGTAAATGCATGCAGGGAGTCCGGAGGGGAGGATCAAATAGTAGTTTTTGTAGGGCCAACCGGAGCAGGAAAAAGTTTGATTGTTGATGCTAGTAAACGAGGTCTTAAAGAATATTCAGAAAAAACAAAAGATATATATGCAGTGGAAGGATGCCCAGCTCATGATGATCCGATGACTGCTGTAAATTTTCTTGCTAGTCCGGAACTTAAACAAAGGTTATCAAGAGATTGCGGAATCAGTGTAGGCAGTGAGTTATGTGCGGATTGCCAAGCAAAAGGACATGCTCTCACGGAGAAAAATGTAGTACCGGTTGTTTTTTCTTCGGGACTTGGTATTGTTAAGCTTGAACCAAAGCACACAAAGTCTGAAAAACCAGGAAGTCCTAAAATTACCTCAATGATATTGAGTGCAAATAGAGGTATTTTGGAAATCGCGGAATTTTGTAAGCATGATGGGTTTCTGGATACTATAAATGATTTGGCCAGCGGAAGAACCTTTATTGATGAGCAGGGTAGAGAAATTAAGGTAGATATGATGATTTTCGGGCATACTACCCGCAAAGAATGGGAAAAGTTTTCAAAAGATGAGCGCTTTGAATCACTCAGAGAAAGAGTTAAGGTAATAGAGGTTCCATATAATCTTTCAAGATCCGACGAGGCAAGTATTTATGAAGATAAACTGCGTAAAAGCAAAACTCCTTTTTATAGTGATCGTAGGGAGGCGGAAGAAGATGCTGATGGGAAAGCCAAGCATATTTCGGACAAAACTCTAGGGGTACTTGCTGAGGTTGGAATAAGGTCCCGTTTGAAAGAATCAGGTAGACCGGGACTTACTATTGATAAAAAGGTAGAGTTATATGACGGTAAAACAGTTGAAGGTTTTGACCAAAGCCAAGTAAAAGAAATAGAAGATGAGGGAGCAGTAAAAGATGAGGGTATGAGCGGCTTGTCTCCCAGATTTATGATAGGCAGTCTTAGAGAGATTGCAGAGCAGGTAGAAGGTTGCTTGAACCCCGTGAGAGCACTTGCGGAATTTGAAAAAGGAATAGTAAATACGTCCAATTTAGGCCAGAAAGAGGAAATAAGAAGGCACATTGCTTCGGTGCGGAATAATTTTGAAGAATGGCTTAAAGGAAGAGTAAGGCAAGCTTTCAGGGCAAATTTTGAACGGGATGCAAAAAAGCTATTCGTTGAGTATATAAGAAACGCCGAACTGGATAATAGCGGTGGACTGGGTGGAATATATAATCCTGCTTTAGGAGAAGTTGAGGTTGCTAACACGCTATTATTGATGGAGATAGAAGACAGATTTGATAAC
Source organism: Candidatus Levybacteria bacterium RIFCSPHIGHO2_01_FULL_36_15 (assembly GCA_001782015.1). GTDB lineage: Bacteria > Patescibacteriota > Microgenomatia > Levybacterales > GWA1-39-11 > 2-01-FULL-36-15. The sequence goes on along the minus strand of MFNJ01000051.1, from coordinate 14,423 downwards.
GTAAGGCAAACGGATGCGCAAAGAAAGGAAAAAAGAAGGGAAGTTTTACAAAAAATAAAATCAATGGATGACATGAACGCTATACCGTGGTTAAAAACAGCAATTGAAAGGGCGCTTCTTGGCTTGTCTAAAAGCCCGGATGAACTTCTGATTGCCAACTCTCTTAATTCCAAGGATCTTAAACCTGAAGATGCTGATAAACTCAAAGAAGTAACACAAAGACTTATAGACGAATCCGGCTTTTGTCCCCATTGTGCCAGAGACCTTATTAAACATGTTGGCACTAATTTAAGACAAAAAAGTAAATAACATTTATATCATCAATTCCTGTAATCTTTCAAAAAGCAAATTCCTTAAATATTTACAAACAATTATCTTTTATGATATACTAATTACGTTCAAAACCTCATTTTGCGGGTATTTTACCTCAGAATAGAGATTTTTGTTTTTTATGGCTGATAATAATTCAAGAATTTATCCTTTGGATAAGATTAGGAATATAGGAATAATTGCGCATATAGATGCAGGTAAGACAACAACGTCTGAGCGCATTCTCTATTATACTGGCAAAACTTATAAAATTGGTGATATTGATGAGGGTACAACGGTTATGGACTGGATGGACCAGGAAAGAGAACGAGGAATCACGATCGTTTCTGCCGCGACTACAACTTTCTGGAGGGATTGCAGAATAAACCTTATTGATACTCCGGGCCACGTTGATTTTACGGCGGAAGTAGAGAGGTCTTTGAGGGTTTTGGATGGTGCAGTGACAGTTCTTGACGCAGAAGAAGGCGTCCAAAGCCAATCTGAAACCGTATGGCGGCAGGCAGATAAATATAGAGTCCCACGAATCTGTTTTATCAATAAAATGGATAAGATCGGAGCTGATTTTGAAAAAACAGTTAAAAGCATTGAGACAAAGTTAGCAGCAAACCCGGTTATAATGGCATACCCAATCGGAAGCGAACAGGATTTTAAAGGCGTTTATGACCTTTTAAACAGAAAATCAATAATTTGGACGGGTGAAGAGCTTGGTGCAAAATTTGAAGTTTCAGATGAGATTCCTATAGGCATGGAAGAAAAAATTAAAGAGTTCAGACAAAAACTGGTCGAAAAAATAGCCGAAACAGATGATACACTTCTTGAAGAATACCTCAACGGGCAGGAAATAACCGTTGATGAACTTAAAAATGCGTTGAGAAAAGCCGTTGTGGGATATAAACTTGTTCCAATATATTCAGGTTCATCTCTAAGAAATAAAGGAGTCCAGCCGCTGCTTGATGCGGTTGTTGATTATCTTCCGTCCCCAATGGACTTAAAAGAAGTGAAAGGTGTCAATCCCAAAACAGGTGCCCAGGAGATAAGAAAACTTGTTCCTGAAGAATCAATTTGCGCTTTTGCTTTTAAAGTCCAGATAGACCCTCATGTTGGTAAGCTTACTTATGTACGGGTTTATTCCGGGAAAATAACTTCCGGCTCATATATTTATAACAGCACAAAAGACCTCAGAGAACGCATCGGGAGACTTCTGATTATGCACGCAAATCAAAGAGAAGAAATTAAGGAAGCTTATGCAGGTGAAATTATCGCGGTTGTTGGTCTTAAAGACACTGTTACAGGAGACACTCTTTGTGATGAAGGTAAGCCCATCATTCTTGAGAAGATCTCTTTTCCGGAACCTGTTATTTCCCTTGCTATTGAACCGAAAACAAAATCCGACCAGGAGAAACTCGGTTACGCTCTCAAAAGGCTTATGGAGGAGGATCCTACGTTTAGAGTAAAAACAAACCATGAAACCGCGCAAACAATTATTTCAGGTATTGGAGAATTGCAGCTTGAAATTATGGTTGACAGGATGAAACGTGAATTTAGTGTTTTGGCAAATGTTGGAGCACCACAAGTAGCGTACAAAGAAACAATTGCTTTAAAAGCAGAGGGAGAGGGAAAATACATCAGGCAAACAGGAGGAAGAGGTCAATATGGTCATTGTCTTTTAAGACTTGAGCCGTTGGGACGCGGAGAGGGATATCAGTTTGTGAATGCCATAAAAGGAGGCGCGATTCCGGCGGAATTTATTACTTCAGTTGAAAAGGGAGTAAAAGAAACATTGGAAAGAGGAGTTTTACTGGGATACCCAATGGTGGACATAAAAGTTACTTTATATGACGGATCTTATCATGATGTTGATTCTTCTGATATTGCGTTTAAGATTGCAGGAAGCCAGGCTTTTCAAGCAGCCAGTAAAAAAGCAAATTTAGTACTGCTTGAGCCTATCATGAAGGTAGAAATTACAACTCCTGAAGAATTTATGGGGGACGTAATAGGAGATATCTCTTCAAAACGTGCACAGATTATGGGGACAGAAGAAAGGGGAAATGCAAGAATAATTTTGGCTCTTGTTCCTCTTGCTGAACTTTCAGGTTATGCAACAACATTAAGAAGTATGTCACAGGGTCGTGCCACATATTACATGGAGCCTTCGCACTATGAGGAAGTTCCAAAAAATATAATTGAGGCAATGCTGGCAAAATCAACTTTTACCGGAAGAATTTCCACTATATAAAATTCTTATGGCTTTTAAAAAAAATAGTAAAATCAAGTTATTAGCAGGAAGTAAAGATGAAGGAAACAAAAGACGTCTTCTTTTTATATTATTAAAAAATATTTATCCCAACATGACTTTCACCGTAAATCCGGAATCATTCTCCAAAATTGATATTTTGTTAAAAAAAGTCTATAACTAAAGCCGGTCATGAAAATCCATAAAAACTTTCCTCTATCAGAGGTGCTTTGGTATAAAATCGGCGGCAAGGCAAAAATTCTTATTGATGCGCAAAGCAAGCAAGATATTCTTGATGCTTTGAATTACATTTTAAAGAACGATATAAAAAAAATCTGCATTATAGGAGCAGGTTCCAATATTCTTTTTCCGGATACTTATTTTGACGGAGCAGTTATAAGAATCATAAACTGTGGACAAAACATCAAGTTGATAAATGGTCATATTGTCGAAGCTTATGCAGGTGAAATGCTGGATAATATAATCGGATTTTGTTTTCAGAATAATCTTGCAGGAATTGAATGGGCCGGTGGCCTTCCCGGAACAATCGGAGCAGCTGTTCGGGGGAATGCGGGAGCTTTCGGTGGCGAGATAAAATATGTTTTTGAAAGTGCAGAAGTTGTTGATATTTCAAAAAGCAAGCCCGAAGTTCTTCAGATTGAGAAAAATGCTATGAACTTTTCCTACAGAAACAGTATTATTAAACAAAATAGAAATCTGATTGTGCTGTCTGTTAGATTAACTCTTATCAAGGTAAAAAACAGTGAAATCGAAAAAGCACGGAATGTTTATTTTTCAAATATAAATTACAGAAAAGAAAAACATCCTCTGGAATATGCAAGCTGTGGATCGGTTTTTAAAAATATTGCACAAGAACAGGGAGTGCAAAGAATACTTTTCGTTTGGCCTGATATAAAAAATCAAATTGAGCAAAAATGGCATGGAAAAATAGCGATGGGATATGTGATAAACAGATTGGGATTATCAGGCCGCAGGTTTGGACAAGCCCAAATTAGCGAAAAACATAATAATTTTATTGTAAATTTGGGCGGAGCAAAATATTCTGATGTTATGGAAATTATAAATACTGTAAAGAAAAAATTTTCAGACACTTTCGGATTTTCCCCAGAAACAGAGATAGAAATAATAAATTAAATTTTCCTTATATGATAGAATAAGTTCATGGGAGAGAGTTCTGTTGAAAAAGTAAAAACAGATGTTCTGGAATTAATCGATTCGCCGGAAAAAGCAGAAACCGCACTGCAAAATTTATTTCTCCCAGAGGATCCTGTGGAGCTTAAAAGGGAAATTGAGCGGCAACAATCGGAGCAAAGAAGAACAACTTTTTTTCTTGCTCTTGCTCAGATGCAAAAAAGATGGGAAAAAGCTCAGGGGAAAAAAGATCCTAAGGGTCAGATAGACAAAATTTTAGTAGCAACTCAAGCGCCTCAAAAAATACAAATATTAAGAGATATAGCAGAGAGATTTGGGTATCCCATATACACAAAAAGCGATATTCCGAAAAGAGAGCCTGTTAAGGTTCCTTTTAAGCTATGGATAGACTATACACAGGGAGATGAGTATGAATACGGACAACTTTTGAAAAGATTCCATACTGATTGTTATAGATATCCGCAACTTCTTGCCCGAGAAAAATTAGTGCCATATTCTGATATTCTAAATCCGGTATTCGCATTTGACTCAGTAATAGTAAATCATGATGGGACAATTTTAGAAAAACCGGAAGATATGGAAAAAGCACGCGAAGCACTCCTTAATTTAGCGGGTCATCCTGTCTCAGTTGTGGTTGGCGCGGCATTTCTTATAACTCCTACAAGCGGAGAGAGGATTTTAATTAACGATGGAGTAAATATCTCTTTTAAGCTTAAACCATTTACGAGTGAAGCTGTTGACAGTTATATGCAGAAAAACCGTGGATCTATATTATCAACATCTGCCGGATTAAATTTTGCCATACCTGATGGAGAAGAGTTTATTGATTTATCTAAAGGCGTTGCCGTGTGGTCTTTGGATCGGCAACCCGGACAAAAGCCGGTCCGTCTTGCTAAATCCGCGCTACCGGTGCTTAAACCGTATTTTGAGGGTGTTCCCAGCCATTTTACTACATCGATGGTAAAAAGCATAAGGCCGATTTATGATGCCTTGTAATATCATTCATAAAATAATCTCCAAGATGTACACAAGCAGTCTTTCCAGTCTGAAAGTTGCGTTTATTCTCAAAAATACGTGAATTTCCCAGAGAGCATTTATATGATATAATTTTTCTTTATTAGGATGGGAAGAACAGAAACAAGCTTAATTAACGGAAGAGAAGAAAGTATTAAAAGACTGGGAGACACGGATTTTGCGCGACTCTTGGGAAAAGGTTATAAAGATTATATTACTGAGCAGCTAAGAAAATATCATCTTCTTGAGAATGGCGCAGTTCCGCAATTCCACAGTCCTGCTTTAAGGCATCTGCCAACCGAAGAAGAAAAAAAACACGGAAAAAAGGGATCAGAAGCTCATTATCTTGTAGATTACTATGCTGGATTTGATAGAGTACTTGTTTCTTATTTACCGCCTCATTCCAAAACTTCGGAACACGAACACAATATGCCTCTTATAGAGGAATATCATCCCTTAAGAGGAGAATTTAATCTAAACGGTGAAGTTCTACCTAGTGAGGGATTGCTTATTTTGCCGGGATTTAAACACAGAGGCAACACAGGCGATCCGGACGCCTTAACTCTCATTATTATGAGAAATGCTGCGATTATTCCCGAGCAAAATCAACACATTCAATCTATCGATAGTCTTGCATTATCGCCAAATCCTAATGGTGGAGCTAAGTTGTAATTTCCCAAAATAAAAGCTCCCCGCGAGTAAAAAGCGAATTGTCGCAAGGCTCACACCTTTTTATTTACTCACAGAGAGCACGTGCATAATATTATTTTTCCCGCCTGTTGTCAAGAGACCATTTGGCCTTAAAGTGACCTATAGTTTAATTCGGGTATCTAGATCTGTTACAATTATGCCATAAATCCTGAGAAAATTATTAACAGAATACTCAATTTACGGTTATTTGCCTTTATTTATTAATAGTTGCAGACGGGCTTATGGGTAGTAAAGCCGTTGAAATAGGAATTTTAGGATTATTAGGAAGAAAAAATAATTCCAGTAAAGTATTATAATAAGTAGAGATTATGAAATACGCTAAATTAGTTCGTGATAATATTCCGGAAATAATCGCCAAAATCGGCAAAATTCCTGTTGTGCATGTTGCGCGAAATGAAGAATATGAACAAAAACTCAATGAAAAACTACTGGAAGAAGTTAATGAGTTTCTGGAAAACAGCGATACAGAAGAACTTGCGGATATTCTGGAAGTAATTTATGCGATTTGTTATTTAAAGGGAATAAATAAAGAAAAATTAGAAGAAATTAGAAAAAATAAAATTGAAAAAAGAGGCGGATTTGATAAGAAAATTATTCTTGATGAGGTAAAATAATAAAAAGCTCAAAATTTAATAGTTTAGATATGGGTGTTGCTGAAAGTTTTAAAAAAATTGAAGAGGCTGCAAGAAAAATAAGGTTTAATAAACCTATAACTAATATTGCATCAGGCGGTGGAGAAATAAGGAGTAGTTTTAAACAGATAATACTTGATGTTGAAAAATCTGAAGAACAAGCAAGTGAAGAGGATGGTAAAAGATAAATTATTTAACCTCAAGGCTTTTCCATAAAATCATGCTTGCATAAGTTCTATAAGGAGACCATTTTTGGGAAATTTCCATAAGCAATTTATCTGAAGGTTTATCTTTTAGCTCATAGAGTTTTTGTACCGCGTTTCTTAAGCCTAAATCTCCCGGAGAAAATATATCTTTGCGTCCCAGGCAAAACATCAAAAACATTTCAGCAGTCCAGCGACCAATTCCTTTTACTTTGATAAGTGATTCTATGATTATTTCTTCTTTTTCTTTCTGCAAATCCTCTAAAATAATTTCTTTATTTACTATTTTTTGAGCAAGGTCTTTAAGATATTTAATTTTAGGAAAAGAAATGCCTATATTTCTTATACTTTTGTCTTTAATTTTAAGTAAGTAGTATGGCATGATTTCTTGTTTGGGAAATAAATTTTTAAATCTTTCAAAAATTATATCTCCCACTTTGTTTGATAATTGTTGATTAATTATTGATTTACAAAGTTTTATGAAATAATCTGAGGAGTTTTGCAGTTCTACCGGACCTGTTTTTTTTGCAGCTCTGAAAAGAATCGGATCAACTTTTTGAAAATGTAAAAGCGCTTTTTGATACATAGAATTAAAACTCAAATCGCAAAACTTAAATCTAAAAAATATTTCAAAATAACAAATATTAACTTTTTAGTTTTGACCGAAGTATTTTAATTTTTTACATTTACATTATATTATACTGCATAAAATTGAGCTAAAGTAATTTATGTTAAAATATGCTATTCCAGGATATGGGAAATATAATTGTTAAAAAAGGGGAACAATGTCCGATGTGCAATAGGTATTATGACAGGCATATAGTGTGTGACGGGCTTATTATTGATAATGGAAAAATATTACTAGGTTTGCGTGATCTTGAGCCGGACAGGGGGAAATGGGCTCTTTTTGGTGGGTTTCTGGATTGGAATGAGACAATAGAAGAAGCCATATTAAGAGAGATTAAAGAAGAAGCAGGTGTAAATACTGAAATAGTAAGGCTTCTTGGGATTTATTCTGACCCCGACAGAAGCCAAAAAGAGCAGAATGTGTCAGTAGCATATGTTTTAAAAATAAATACAGATGATAAATTAATTCCTCAACCCGGAGAAATTAAGGAGTTGAAATGGTTTAACCTGGATGATTTGCCTGGGGTAATCGCTTTTGACCACAGAGAGATGATAAATGACTATCTGAAGTCAGAGAATTCTTAAATTAATTATTGATAATATAAAATTTTATTGTTACAATTTTAGACTTTGGTAATTTGGTAGTTTCGTTTACAGGAGATATAGCAGTTTGTTAATTTATGACTCAAGAATACTTAGGCGCAACGACTCATTATCAAGCTAATTGTCAGTTAGCTCAGCATTGGGCAAGAATTGTTGATTCTTCTAAAAAATCAGGTCCAGAAGAGAAAACCACAGACTTTTCCATTACCGGAGCAAGATCAAGTTTTGATGCAATAGGTAGCAGGTTTTATGGTCATCACGAATATACTACTCCTACAATACAATGGAAGGTGGAAACGGCTTTGTCGATGTTGGATTACAAAAGTCCTCCTTTGCTAGCAGCAGAGGAATATTTGAGACTAGTAAAAGATTTAAAAGAGAGAACAAGCGCGAAAAGACCACGTGGAGACCTTGAGGCAGAATTGTTACATGGTTTAGGAATTGAATTCTTTGTAGAAAATTGGGGGAAAATTTGTGATAAATTTTCACCGTACCCTACTGCGCAAACTGTTACACCTTTAGCTTTTAGGGAGTTGGCCTTGGAAAGAGGTAGAGTGGATGTGGGAGCAATAGGAAGTGATGGCACGTTTTATCTTTTTGAATTTGGCAGCAGTCAAAAGCCTGAGCAGGTAGGCAGGTATGAGAGGGAGGTTAAGGAATTATGGCCTGCCCCTAATTTGAAAGTAGTGCCTTTTGTGGTCAGATATGAATTTTGTCCGAAAGATACTGGTAATGGGAATAGAAGTGAGATCAGAAGACCTGAAAAGGTTAAAGGCAATGGTAATGGAATCAATGGCTCAAAACTATCTGACAATGCTTGTTATAAAAGTGTGCTGGGGAAAATTAGTGAAGGGATATTAAGAGTAACATATAAGGATTTCGCAAGCCCTTATTATTATGAAGACTATCATGGAGATTCTTCTTTATAGTAATTTATCTGAAATTATAAATAAACTTCAGAAAATACTACAAACATGAAAATAACAGTTAAGGTAAAAACAAAATCAAAAGTTCAGGATGTTAAGAAAATCGATGAAAATAACTACCGCGTTTGCGTGAAAGAAGCGCCTGTGGACGGAAAGGCAAACAAAGCTTTAATAAAAATTATTGCCAAATATTTTAAAATATCTTCATCCAGGATTATAATTATTTCCGGAGAAACTTCCAGGCAAAAAATAATAGAAATAATTTAATTTATAAAATCTTAAATTTTTGTCAACAATTAATACAAAGCAGTTGAATGAAAAAAAATATTACATTATTCATTATATTTTTAATTATTGCTTTTACTGCTATTAAGTTGCAGCAGGGAAATAAGAATACAGAATATATCAGTCCAGCGTCCAATAAAAATAATATACAAATAACTCCTCAAACTAAATTTTTAAAGGAGGAAAAGTTTTTATTTGTACCTTATTGGTCTTTTGATAAAGAGAAAATAGAAAGCAGGGAATTTGAAAATCTAATTTATTTTGGAATTAGTGCAAACAAAAACGGCATTGATAAAAACGATACTGGTTATAAAAAAATTACCGCTTTCAGGCAGTTGTCAGATGATAAAAAAAAATTTCTGACTCTGCGAATGCTAGATTCAGACATAAACTTTTCTATTTTGAAAAATAAAGATTTACAGAAAAAAATAATTAATCAATCGATAGATATAACCAAAAATAATACTTTTGACGGTTTACTTTTGGATTTAGAAATATCGGCTTTACCTTTTGAGTCAATTGTTAAAGAGGTAACCGATTTTATGGAACTTTTTAATAAGAGTGCTAAAAACAAAAACCTGTTATTTTATGTAGCCTTGTACGGTGACACTTTTTATAGACTTAGACCGTATGATGTGCAAAGTATTGAAAAACACACAGACAAAATTATGATCATGGCTTATGACTTTCACAAGGCAAAAGGAGATCCAGGGCCAAATTTTCAGCTGGAAGGAAAGGAAAGGTACGGATACGATTTTAAAAATATGATCGATGATTTTTTGAAAACGGTTCCCGGAAACAAACTCTCAATAGTTTTTGGTTTATATGGATATGACTGGCCGGTGGATGAAAAAGAACGGTCAAAAGCAGTCGCTCAAATTTTAAGCTTAAATGAAATTAAATTTAAATTTTTAGATAAATGTAATTTAAAAGATTGTATTGTTACCAGAGATAAGCAGTCTTCTGAAAGTAAAATTGTTTATGTGGATGAAGAAGGTATTTCCCATAATGTCTGGTTTGAGGATGAGATTTCAATAAAAGAAAAACAAAAATATCTTTTAACAAAAGGGATGGGATCAATAGCTTACTGGGCGTATTCTTATTTTGATAGCATAGGTCAATAAATTATATATAACTGCTTCATCGCTTACGCTCACTGCAAGAAAAATAATTCCTCGCTTTTCGTAACCTTTTAACAAAAATGGTTAAAAAATGCTAAAATAGTTTTATGATAAAATTTGATGATTTTCAAAAGGTAGAACTTAAAATCGCAAAAATACTGGAAGCTGAAAAAGTGGAAGGATCTGAAAAACTTGTAAAGCTTAAGGTTGATTTAGGTGAAGAAAAAAGACAGATTGTTGCTGGGATTGGTAAGGCTTATGAGCCTTACGCACTAATCGGAAAACAAATAGTAGTAGTTGTTAATCTTGAACCGCGAATGCTGATGGGTTTGGAAAGCCAAGGAATGCTACTTGCAGCAAGCGCTGAACAGCCAATTTTACTCACTCCTGACAAAGATGCTCCGGCCGGCGCAAAGGTTAGCTAATTCCTGTGAATTTACATGAACCTACATTAACTTGCGATTTCTAGTCTCTGCTCTGTTTTTCTTGCTGATTCTTTCGTTTCCTTTTCCACTCCAAAAGATGCAGAAATAATCATTGCCGTAAGTTTAAATAATATAGCTATCCATCCTTGTTTTTTTTGTTCATCTTCTTCCTTGTCTGCTTTATTTTGAACCATATTGGCTGTAATCAAAGCCAGTTCTAAAAGCATTTTTTGAGTTTTCTCAAGTTCCTCTTTTGTTCTTCTAAGTTCTTCTTCTGTTTGTTGTCCATTTTTGTTTAAGGATGATACTTTTTCATCCAAACCTTTCAGTCTTTTATCTATCAGTTCCTCTTTTTCTTTTTTTGGTTCAGATAACTTTTCTGCCGCTGTATCTTTTTCCTGTTTGTATTTTGCAAGAGCTTCTTGTACGACTAAATTGTTGTTTATCGGTTTTTCATTTTCCAGACGTTCACTTAAAACTTCTCCAAGTTTTTGCTTAAATAGCGGATCATTTTTTATTTCATCAGGTAATCCCTCTCGTATAACTTTTTTGGCCCATTTTCCGTAGTATTCTTTTGCTGCGCGATGGTTTATATCTTCTGTATTTATGTCGCCCTTTTGTCTTGCTTTGTTGTATTCCTCTGCCCAGATTTTTTTATATTCGGGATCAGCTGATACGTTTTCCGATACAGGGAAAGGTTTTTTTGCTTCCTGAGTTTTGGGATCAATATTATCTTTATCAGACCCGGCTAAATTTTCTGGTAATGTTTTTTGCTCTTCATTGGGTAGTGAATTGCCCTGATCTTTAACTTGAGCTGTTTTAGTGTCGGCATTTTTCCCTGTATACGTGGCTTCAAGGACATCTTTTTGGACTACACTGCGAGCTGAACCGGTCTTTTTTGCTTCTGCGCTTTTAAAGAACGGTTTGGGTTGGAGTACATTCATTTCCTCATAGACAGCCTTTTCTACTTGGTGAGCACTTTCCTGTGTCATTGCTTTCCCTACATCAAAAGCAGCATTAGCGTCTCCCTGGGCTGTATGTTTTTGGCCAAATTCTCCGCTTGCAAGTCTTTGAAATCCTGCTTCAATACCGTCTTTTTGCGCAACTGATAAAATTTCATCAGCAACCAGGCTATGGTTTTGGGGCACAGAACTTATCATTTCCCTGTCTGAAAAACCAGCTTCTATTGTAAATCCCTCAGAAGAAGCTTCAAGCGTTGCAGGTTCAGACTGTAAAGCCGTTTGTGGAGCACTAAGTGCTCCTGTTTCAAAACTTTTATCCATATATATTCTCCTCCTTTGCAAGTATTAATGCTTTATTAATATTGCCTGTTTTTACATAGTCATAAATAACTCTGAGCATATATTGTTTTCTCTCCTCATAATATACCGGAGCGTATTTTAAATAAACCTCTTGTGCTTCAAGATATTTTTGACTTAAATTTTTTAAGTTTTTGAAAAATTCCACTTTGTTTTCTGGCTTGACAATTTTCAGGAACTCTTGTGCAAGATTTTGCGCGCTTTTTTGCGATATTCGTAAATGTCTCATATTCAGAATAATGTGAAAAAGTAAATCCCTCTCAATCTCTCTCACTAATTGTTTAGTATCCTTATTTAAAACTGTAATTTTCTGTATCATGTTATCCTTCTAAGGTTCCCTCAATTTTTTCTTTTGTTTCTTTTCCTTTTGTCTCTGCCGTTTCTTTTCTTTCTTCTGCAAGTTGCGCTTCAAATAGTTTGCTTTCCAGTTTTCTTGCTTCCTGCTCTTCCTGAGCTGCCTCAAATTGAGCATCACTTATTTTTTTATTTACCTGTTCGGCAATAACTTTCAGATTCTCCGTTGGTACTCCTTTTGTTATCTCTGTTTGTTTATGTGTCATATTTTTCTCCATTTTCTAATTTCAATCGCAGTTTACAGCAGGAAAAAGGCTTATACTTGATATAAATTACACAGGAACATAACAAATGAGTAACGAGTAGGGTTTGACAAAAAGCCATTTTTCTTACATTATTCTTACAAAAAACTATGTATTTTTCTTTTTATGCATGCTAGAATCTTATCTTGTTAACGATGAATAACAAATTTTCCCTTACACAAGATCAATTAATTTCTTTTAAACAAGGTATGGAGGAGTCTATTGAAATGATAAAAATTTCAAGAGACCTTTTCCAGATTAAACTTAATGCCATAAAAAAAGAAATAGCTGATGAAACAAATAAAAAAAATAGGGAAAAATTAATGCTGAAAGCAGAGAAGCTGTACAAAGAATATAAAGAATCTTTGCAGCTTATTAAAGAATATATGAATAAAATTTATCAGAAAGCCAAAACAGAATTTATAAATAAATAAATATGGTAGAAAAAGGATCTCAAACAAATCAAAAAGAAATGTCGCAGAAATTCAGGGAAACAACTGGAAAAAAGAAGCTATATGATGCTTCAGAAGGAGATATTTATCAAGCTTCACTGATAATGGAAAGATTAAGTAGCCAAGCAGATACGGGAGCTCAGGAAATAATTAATATAGGAAACTTAATGGTAGCTGAAATTAATGGATTGATTGATAGTGGAGAGAGAAAAAAAACGGATGACAATTATCTGATTGAGGGAATGAAGGCAAAACGTCGATCGGAAATTGCGGCTGTTGCTGCTTACGCAAGATGGCATAAAAACGAAGTTGGCTCAGACGGAAAGTTCTCAGACCAAGCTTTAGAAAAAGTAAAAAACAAGCATTTGCGCGACGTTTTAAGTATTCATAGGTTGAGTGACAAAAGCAATGTGCGCCAAAAAGCAAAAGTAAGAGAATTTGAGCAGGAACTCCAAGAAATCGTAGGTAATTATTCAAATGGATCTAAGGAGGAACAGGAGAGTTTGGCTGTTAATAGTGGCGACTCTGTGGCATTAGTACCAATTGGCAAGCAAGATGGCGATCAAGAAAAAGTTATTTATTTGAATCCTAAATTACCTGCAAAAGCAAGTATTGATATATGGAGAAGAGGAAAAAAGATTGCAAAAGCCGTAGCGGGAGCGGCTTTGGTTGCCGGCGGTACTTATTTGCTTTCTTTACCCGGTATTGGTAATGTTGATGCCGCGCCTGCTACTCCTGATCATTCTTCTCATCCTTCCCAGACTACTCCTAATTCCGGAAAACCGGAAAATGGGAAAAGTACGCCAAAACCTCAAGGAAACAGAGGTAATGGTGTTGGAGTACCAGGTGGGCCACAGGGAAATCCCACAGAAACAGGGAAATCACAGGGAGACCATAGGGGTGCTCCGGGTGATCCTGGAAACAATCATGCTTCAGAAATTGGATGTTTACATGGGGATCCGGATTGTGCGACTCCCAAACCAAAACCAACCGATACGCCCAAGCCTAAGCCGACTGATACTCCAAAACCTGATAAAACCAAGACTCCCAAGCCAACAAATACCCCTCATCCAACCGATACCCCCCGTCCGACAGACACTCCCAGACCTACGGATACTCCGAGGCCTACTGATACTCCTCGTGCAACCAGCACTCCAAAACCAACAGATACGCCTAGGCCGACAGATACTCCTGCAGCTACATCTACTCCAGCTGCTACGTCTACACCCGGAGAAACTCCTGAAGCTTCGCCAACCGCAACTCCTCCGGCTGAAGCATCACCAACTTCCACTCCAGCTGCTACATCAACTCCGACAGAAACATCAGTAGCAACCGTAACTCCGGTAGCTACATCGACTCCTGCACCAAGCGCAACTCCAGCACCTAATAGCGGTGAAACACCTTCGCAGCCGCAACCTCAACCCGAATCTCAGGCTCAACCCGTGCAGCCTGTGCCAGTAGTTTTTGTTGTCCAAACACCTACTCCTGTACTTACTTCCACTCCACCACCCGAATCGCAACCAAGCAGTCTTCCAATAACAGGTGGACGAGATCTAAAAGAGGTATTACTAAAATTGGGTGGAGTATCAACTTTGGTAGGGGGAGCTCTTCTTACAGCAGCTTCACGTATCAAAAAGCCACGCAAATCATAATTTGGTGTTTTTCAGGTCTTTTGTGATTTAGTAAATATTTTTAATTACCCTCAGTCATACCTAATTGAATAAGTGAAGTGTAATTACGGTTATTTTTTTCTTTGCGAACCGTCTTTTCTGT
>MFNJ01000050.1 GCA_001782015.1 Candidatus Levybacteria bacterium RIFCSPHIGHO2_01_FULL_36_15 | reverse complement strand
ATAAGGTTTAGCTTTATAGAGGCATTCTATTCGAATTTACTTTTCCTATGTGAATTTGCACCCTATTCCGATGTCCACCTTGAAGGAGTCATGGCTTTCATTTCATTGCAGCCTGCCACCTTCCAGGAGGACTTGCGCTTTTGTATTATTTTCTTGAGAATCTCTTTTTAAGGCATTATAATGTAATACAAGATTCACTTAAGCGTAAAGTGCAAAGCGCAAAAGGCAAAGCTATAGCGTAAGACTAAAAATTATATAAACTTTTGACTTTTAAGTTTTGGTTTTGCACTTTGAGTTTTAAGCTTTTAGCTTAATTTTTGTTTACTTAAATAAATTATGCAAAATATTGACAAAAAGTTATTGTTTATTGCCAACTGGAAGTCGAATAAGACTTCGGAAGAAGCTGTCTCGTGGCTTCAAGCGTTTAAAAAAAACCAGTCAAAGATTAATCCGGAGAACAAAACTATTATTGTTTGTCCTTCATTTCTTTCAATACCCGCTGCAAGTTTATATATCAAAGCAAATAATCTTCCAATAGTTGTTGGGGCGCAGGATATTTCGGGTTTCGAATCCGGGGCATATACAGGAGAAGTGTCGGCACGGCAAATTAGGGAATTTTGCGAATATGTTATTATAGGACATTCGGAAAGACGGAAATACAACCATGAAAACGATCAGGATGTGCACAACAAAGCAGAAATGGCAAAAACAAGAAATCTTAAAACAATCGTCTGCGTTCAGAATGAAGGCGTTTTGGTTCCCAAAGATTCTGATTTTGTTGCCTACGAGCCTGTATTTGCAATAGGAAGCGGGAATGCAGATACACCCGAAAGCATAACAACAGTTTTTTCGGAAATAAACAATAATACCGGTAAGACCAAACTTCTTTATGGAGGTTCGGTAAATGCCAAAAATTTAGAAAGTTTTTTGCAAATTCCATATTTATCAGGATTTCTGATTGGGTCAGCCAGTCTTGACCCGGATGCTTTTATTAGTCTTCTTTTAAAATGTTAAAAAAAAGAATTTTCATTATATTTCTGAGCTTAATTATTATTATTGGAATAATTATTGTATTTTCACAAAATGCAAAGAATGCGATCAGTGTTATTTATAACTTGGCAACAGGGACGGATATAAATCTTAAAAATAGTGCTGGTAGCATTAATGTCTTGCTGTTGGGGATAGGTGGGGGTAGTCATGAGGGCCCTGATCTTACGGACACTATAATCCTGGCCAATATCAACCAAACAAAAAATGAGGTCAACTTAATTTCCGTACCGCGCGATCTGTGGATTCCCGATCTTTCCTCAAAAATAAATGCAGCCTATGTAGAGGGTGAAAAATATAAAAAGGGGATACTTTTGGCTTCAAAAGTAATGGAAAAAGTCACCGGCCAATCTATAAAATACACAGTAGTGATGGATTTTTCCGGTTTTGAAAAATTAATAAATATTATGGGTGGAGTTGATGTTAATGTCCAAAGAGCCTTTGATGATTACCAATACCCCATTTCAGGGAAAGAAAATGAACCATGCGGGCATAGTCAGGAAGAACTACCCTCTCTTGCTACGGCTTCTTCAGATCTTGAGGCTTTTCCCTGCAGATATGAACATATACGTTTTGAGAAAGGGCAGCAGCAAATGAATGGAAATACGACATTGGAATTTGTAAGGTCAAGACATGCAACCGGAGATGAAGGAACAGATTTTGCAAGAAGTCAAAGACAACACGAAGTAATTACCTCAATGAAAAATAAAATGTTGTCTTTAGGGATAGTATTTAATCCTATTAAAATCTTTGAAATTTATAATGTTTTGAAAGACAATATTAATACGGATATAAAAACGGAAGAAATGGATGATTTTATCAGGCTTGCTCAAAAGCTAAAAAACGCAAAGATTGTAAATTTTGTCTTGGACGTAGGAGATGAAAATAAAAAAACGTATGGTGTATTAATAAACCCTCCCATAACATCAGATTATGATTATCAATGGGTATTGATTCCGCGCGTTGGCAACGATAATTTTACAGAAATTAAAGATTATATAAATTGTATAACAAGTGAAGACAAATGCAGGGTAACAGAAAGCGCTATAGAAAGTGTAAATCAATAGTCATTTAATTTATATATCCGCGTGTCGCCGGTCAGATAAATGATTTTTCCTATTTGATTGAAATTATTTTCATTTAAATTTGGATATTTTTCTTTTTCCAGCTTCCCTAAATATATATACTTTATATCATATTTCTTGACAATCGGAAGTATGTCCTGCATGCTTTTTGCTTCATAAACTGCTTTTACATCTTCTATTCTTGGAATCATCATTTCATATGTTCCGCGCCACAACCATTCATGGACAGTCCATCCTAATACTGTCGGAAGTCCTGTGTTTGCTGATATTCTTTCATAATCGGTATAGGAATCTCCCTGCGCCTCAAGCATTACAGGTTGATTTGGTATATTTTTATTAATCCAATTTATTGCCGCATAATCGTCCGGGTATAAGTTTTTAAGATAAGCAGTTCCATTAAGGCCTGAATATTTATTAAGATCCCCATAATATGATCTAATCGCAAATTTTGAATAATAAAGGGCAAGTCCAAACAATATTATGGAAATTAAATAAAAAGGTAAATTTTTCTTAAAATTTGCTATTCTGACAAAAATATAAACAGAGGTAAGTGTCAGCAAAATAAATGATTGATATACAAGTTTGAACATGGTGTTTGCCCTGTAATGTGTAGGATAAATATCCTTTATGTATATTAGTTCAGGGATGATTATTAGAATCGTGGAAAGCAAAATGAGAATTAAGACAAAGATATCTATATTATTGAGTTCTTGTTTCTTTTTGAAAACAAAATACATGAAATAAAATACAAAAAAGTAAAATAACCCATAAAGCACTAAAAATTCCCAGTATGTTGATCTTTGACAATGGTTTGCTTCAAACAGGAAAGGACCGATCTTTCCTATTTTCACAAGAAAACCGGGAGAACAAATTATACCTATACCGGAGACAAAGGGTTTGAAATGTAAGCTGAATGGAAAAGTGAAGATCAAAAACACCAATAAAATAGACAAAAAATATTTTATACTTCTTGTAATAAAAATATCTAGGTTCTGTATCCGATTGAAATAATTTTTGAATTTTTGATGTTGGGAATGCTTAACTTTTCCTACAGTTATTTTCAGGACACCAAGGTTGACAATTAATATTGTAGATATTCCCAAGAGCAGGTATATGATTCCGTCCCATACGTTTGTCATATACATTATTGAAAGCAGAAAAGATAATAAAAAGATTTTAATTTTCCCAAAACCGTTGTCCAGATACATTGAGTATATTAACGCAATTGTTAACAGTACAAAGGGAATATCAAGTACATGACCGTGTAAATCAGCAACCACAAAAGAATAAATCGGAAATTCATGTATTGTATTTGGAATGAAACGGGTGGCATTGGGATACCAGTAATTATTTGGAAAATTGGAAGGAAAAAATAAAAGTTCCCAAAAAGGTTTGGGATTGTCAACATTGTACGAGGAAAAAAAGGCATAAATTGTATGTATATTTCCTGCTAGGCTCATAAGAAAAGCTCCCAAAAGTCCTGATAGAAAAATTTTTAATTTGTTTTTTGTTATGTTTTTGGCAACAAGATTAATTATTATAGAAAAAGTTGCTGAAAACGTGAAAGCAAAAATAGTAGCGAGCATAAGGTTAAACGTGATATTTGAAGGAATATGAGATAATTTAGTAAGGAGTGCGGTTATGTAATGCCCAAAGTAATAATAATTTATAGAGGAGCCCGCAAACCACATATCTTTTGGAGGGAAAAACTCCGCTCTTAGAATGGAATTGATAAATCCAAAATCCATGAATTTCTCAAGACCATGTATGCTTGGTTCGTTTCCGCGAACAAATGACCAGTAAAATATCCCGCTTAAAAAAATTAACTCTTCAAAAATAATAAGTGGAATTTTATTCTTGAAGCTTTTTAAAGTTTCACTTTTTTTATAAATGAATAAATTAACCAAGAATAAGAAAGCTAAAGTAAGAAATATAGTTAAAGTTGTGAATTTTGATATTTTAAATATTCCCAATATAAATACAGAGTAAGAGATAAAAGCGATTCCTATAATTTTTGAAAAAATATAACCTTTATCCTGAAAATTATTAAAGATATAAAATGATAAAGGAAGGAAAATTAAGCCTATTATCAAAAATACTGCCCACCATTGTAAAACAAAAATTATATCTTGCATAAAATTGAGAAAATTATAAATGTTTTTCGATAAATTGTTTTATATCCTTAATTGGGAAAATATTCTTAGGTATCTGAATATGTTTTGAAAAGATTTTATTACTTAACCAAAAAAATTTAATTTTGGGATTATTTGTCGCAAGATGTATTAGTAGATCTAAATCATCATCTATATATTTTTCTACGCCCAAATTTTTTATTATTCTGTCTTTGAAAATATGAGGTTGTTCGTTGTTGAAATTGAAAAATATCTTTTTAAAATATTTATCAATTTTGTGTTTAACAAACCACTGATTGGTTTTTTCTTTTAAAAATCCGAACCTACCCGATATGAGATATACGTCCAAATTTTTATTTGCGGAAATTTTGGATAAGGCTTTTATATTGTTTTTTATAGGAGATCTAAATATAGATGTGTGAGATAATATTCTGAGTTTCTTTTCAAGATTGCCTGGAAATCGATAAACTAAATTATGGTTTTTCTTTTTGTATAGTTTATCAATAATAAAATTTGGAATAAGCGGTGGATAATCTACAAATACTTTATCAAAGTCAAAACCTATCTTCATAGATATTTTGTAATCAGGTCAATAATTTTAAAATTCCAAAGCGTTCTGTGGGTTGTACCGGTTCTACCGATTAAGCCATCTCTATTTTTTCTATACCAATCATAACTTTCTATAAATATATCCTGATTGGATTTTTTAGGTTTAAAATTTAATATTTTTTCTGCTTTTTTTATATCCACGTAAGAATCAACCGGTAGTGTTTTATAGTGCCAGGCAACAATCGGTGACAAATGTATTTTCTCCAGCAGGGATAAAGCAAGCTGCGCAGGTATTGTAGGAATTGACACTATTTTTGATTTTGATTTCGCATGTTTGATTAATGCTCCAAGATCTCTTCTCCATGTGTTAAATATTTTTGCCCCAATATTAAAAATCTCACCATCTTTTTTCACGATTAAAGCAGATAATATAGCAGAGCATAAATCTCTAACATCAAGTAATTCATAAAGATTGTTGCCGTTTCCCAATATAAAAACAGGTTTATTATTGTAAATTGCTTCAAACCAGAGAGTAAAGATACCCAATCGTTCAGGTCCTAAAAAGGTTTTGGGTCGGATTATGTTTACGGACAACCCCTTTTTATAATACTTGAAACATAGCTTCTCTCCTTCAATTTTTGATTCTCCATAAAAACCAATAGGATCTATTGGATCGTTTTCTGTTTCAGGGAGGTGTTTTGGAACGCCATATACTGCAGTTGATGAAATAAAGACAACTCTTTTTATTTTATTTTTCAGGCAAGCTTCGAGTACATTTTCGGTCCCGTTAACATTTACATCAAAAATTATTTTCTTTGATTGATGAATTGGTAAAGCTGCTGCGGCATGTACAACAAAATCAACATCCTGTATTGAATCAAGCATTTCTTTTTTGTTTTTGATATCAGCATGAATGAATTGAATACTTTCTTTTAAATCTTTTGCAGTTAAGTCTGTTACATCAAGAAGAGTAACTTTATATCCTTTGTTAATTAGGAATCTGGCAAGATGACACCCCAAAAATCCTGTTCCTCCTGTTATTAAAACTCTTTTCATTCTTTAAAGTATTTTAGCATAAATTATTTATTGGTTGTAAGGGATTTTAAAGATTATTTAGATCATTTTACCGCATAAAGTTTTTTTTAAAAATCATAATTTTAGGGTGGTCATATACGGTAAAAGACTCATCTGCACTTTGATCATTAATCGGAATATTCAATATGGGAATAGTTGGATAAACGGAAAATTCAGCGACCTTCTGAAATCCCAGTTCTCCTGAGAAAAGTTTTTTATAATAATTAGCGGTTTGTTTATAACAATAAAATTGCGGCAACTTTTGGCAATCAGTTAATTTTTGCAAGGGGACATACAATCTGTTGGAAGCGATAATTATATAATCTGCCTGAGAAAGCTGCTGGTTTATCCTCTGCCATTTTACGGGAGTATCGGGATTATAGAGTTCAAGAGTGAGTATATGATATTTTTCCTGTCCGAATAACGGAAGACTATCATCCCAATGTTCGATAGCAATATTTGCTCCGTAAGGAATATTGTTATTGATCCAATTAGAAGCAAGAACACGGGTGTTGGGTAAGGAATATATTTTAAGAAAAGAAAGAGGCCAGATTAAAAATAAAATAGTAAATAATAAATAAAAAATAATATTCCGATTAAGTTTAAATTTAATAAGAGCATTAATGATTTTATAAGACAATAACCCGGCAAACAAGCATAATAATGGATAAACAGGTAGCAAGTATCTCATGAAACCGATTGCAAATTTTCCTACGACAAAAAAATATACCCAGAAAAAAATAGCAATTATTGCTTCTTGTGCCCATTTTTGCTTTTTTTCTTTTTTTAAAGCAATATAAGTAAAATAAAAAGCTCCTGCAAGAGACAGAATTGACAATATTGGCCCTTGTCCCCAAAAGAAAATATTTTTCACCTCATATATAAATGGCGTTTTTCCCACATATTGGAGAGTATAGGGAAATACAAATGCGTTATGGGTCATTTGATACTGCTCAAAAGTCTGTCGTATAAAGTTTTGTTTATCAATTAGTGCGTATGGTTCAAAAATAATAAATGTTATTATTGTACTAGGAATGATTGCCAGAGTGTAAAGGATCAAATTTTTAACTGTTCTTGGTAGATGAGGAAGCCAAACATGAGGCCTATGAGGACTTTTCAAAAATATTAAAATGAAATCTATGGTAAGGCTTGCCCCTATTGATAAAAGTAAAACCGAAGCACTCGTTTTTGTAGCAAGAGATAAGCCAAAAATAATTCCAATTAAAACTCCTTTTTTAAAATCAGGTTTTTCATAGAAAGCTATTAGAACATAAAGCAGAGCAATAATAAAAAAAGTGAGCGGAATATCAACTATGTAAAAATGTGCACTTTGTACTGCTAAAACGCTTACTGCATAAAAGAAAGAAGATAAAAGCGCAACATTTTCGGTGAAAAGTTTTTTTGCCAATTTATAAAGAAGAAAAATTGTTAATAATTCAAAAATAACGGATAAAAATCTTCCTAATATGTTTATGCCGTTATATCCCGAAAAGTAGGGATTTAATGTTCCCGCAGCGCTTCCAGCTATTTTCAAAAAGTACAGTGGAAAGTTGCCATATGCAAAAAAATGCGGATTAAGCGGACTTGTGGTATGAAAAAATTCTGCTAAATTTGAAGGGAGAGCAATGGGTAAAGTGAAAATAACAATTGCTCTTTCATCGGGATGCAGGTGAAAGCCTTGATCCCAATTAATATTATATAATCTTAAAGTCGCGGCGAGTATAAAAATTAATATAAGAATTACTCTTTTATTCATTATTGCTTTTTGAAGATATAAATAGTTGGTCTGTCAAAAACATAAACCGTTTCTTCAAGTCCAAAAACCGGATTATTGACATAAACTATTTTACAGAAAATGTCACAAGGAGTAACGTATATCATCTTATACCCGTTTTTTCCGCTAATAAGATTTTTGTAAAAGCTGTATCCTTTTGGAAAAATGCTCGGATTTAAAAACCTGGATCTTAATATTCTTGTGCTTGGTAAAATAATGTAATCGTAATTATTTAGGTTTGCGTAAAGCTCCTTTTCTTTATACAGACTGTTATCAAGGTCGTAGAAGTTAAAGAGATTTATGTTATAAAAATGACTGTTCAATGGAACAATTCCCATATCGTAAACTTCACTTAGCACTTTTGAATTTTTTGGCAAATTCTGTTTTACAAATTCTACCGCAGAAATCCTGGTGTCTTTATGGATATAATTGGTTATAAAAAAAGATAAACAGTAAATAAAACTTGCAAAAAATATAACAATCAAGATTAAATATCTGACTAAAGATAAATTTTTACTCTTTATTAAACTTGATATTTCAACAGAAATTATTAAGTAGATGAATGGAAGCGTTGGCAACATATATCTTGTCCATTTAGCAAATAAAAAAACTTGTGAGAAAAAAATAATAAAGAAAAATGCAAGAAGCAGTAGCTGTTCAAAATCCTTTTTTACTAGGGTTTTGTAAGTAAAGACTATTAAAATCGGCAAAAATAATATCGTTAATACAGGATTGATTAAAAAAGGATAAATTTTTGTAAACTGAAAGAGAATAGGCATAGTGTTGTAAAATCCATCAGTATAGAAAACATGCATGGTTCCAATCGCAACAGAGGATTCGTAGAAAATACTTGATGTAAAAGATTTATAATCAAGTATTGAATAAGGAGAGAATACAAAAAAACAAATAAGGGGAATAACTACCAGTAATAAAACACTAAACAGCAAGTTTCTAAGAATTAATGAGGGGTGAATATTGCTTTTTGAATGATAAAAAATTAAAGCTAAAAGAGGCAGTGGTGTTAATACAAGAGAAGATATTTTAACAGATATTAAAATTCCCAACGTGAATATGGATAACAGATAATAAATATTTTTTCTGTTTTTTATAAATTTTAAAAGAAAATAAAAAAGTAAAGTTGATAATAATGCAAGCCAGGTTTCAAACGTTCCAAAATGGGCAAATTGTATAAATCCTGTACTTGTGGCAGAAAAAATCAATGCGATGATGCCGGCATTTCTTCCTTTAAGCATAGTTGCAGTTTTATAGATGAGCAATAAGAGAATTACAGATAATGCAGCGGAGAATAAACGGCTAATTATTAGAGAATTTTCAAATGATATGCGGGTAATCTGGTTAATTATTGGAATTTGGTAGAAGAAAATACTTTGGATGTAGTTAATTACTACTCCTGTAAAATAAATCGCATATATAGGTAAACTTCCATATGCAAAAAAATGCGGATTCATTTGAGGAAAATTCAGTTGGGTTACAGATGAGGAAATATTTCTTTCATCAGGATGAAAATAGAAAGGTGATCCCCAATTTAAATTATAGAACCGGAAAAAGATACCTATAGCAAGAATTAACAGTAAAATCCATTTTTTTTGTATTAAAATATTTTGCATATTATCTTGCTAATATTTATTGTACTATTTTAAAATTGTTTTATTGACAATCAATAGCAAATAATAAACAGAAAGCTTATTAAATCATTATTCGTTTTATATAATTTTCGCGACTTTTTCTCCCAGTTCAATCGCGTAATTTGTTCCCCTGTCCCATGGATAAACTTGTTGGATATTGGCAATATAAATATTTTTAAGCGGTGAATTAAAAACAGGCACAACAGCAGAATAGTTGACCGAGATAATGGGTTGAGCAAAAGGATCTTTAAATAAATGATATGCGATTATTGAATCTTTATAATTTTTATTTATTTTTTCAAGATATGGATCGTAAATCTCTAAAAGTTCTTCTGCGGTTTTTGAAAAATACGGATGTTGTGGTGGTAGGTACTTTCCTACATAAATAATATGTTCCTGTCCGTAATTTTTTTTGTTTATAAAATTTGTGTGTTCGACAATTGCCATAATTGGGGATTTTTTATCGCATATGCTTAGCCAATAAGTATCATCTTTAAAGAAAGGTTTTTTTAATCTTAATACCAAGTTTATTGCTCCCAAACTTTTTAATCTGGCCATATTTTTTTTGTAGTCTTCTGGTAGATTTTTCACTAATTTTAAAAACAAGAATGAGGGTAATGTAATAATTACTTTATCAAACTCATAGGTGCTGTGTTTTCCGTTTTCACCTGAGGTTTTTACCAAAACCTTATTTTTTTTATCTTCAATCTCAGTAACCTCTGTGCTAAATACAATACTTCCTCCTGATTTTATAATTTTATTGCAAACATTTTCTGCAAAGTTTAAAAATCCGTATTCAGGATAAGCAAGTTTAGCAGTCCTTTTTCTTACTCTGGCCCAAAACCAGGCAAGAGAAATTTCGTTCATGTATTTTCCGAATTTTCCCGAAAGCTGCGGTTCCCATACTGTTTCATAAGCTTTCTTACCTATGGTCTTTGATAAAAAATCCACAGCTTTAATTTTTTCAAGCGGTTTCCAGAAAGGATTGTATCTTAATAAACCTAAGATAGTTGCCATCCTTATCCTTTCAAAAAAATTTAATTTTGAAAAAGTAAGTACTTTCAAAGGAGAATCAAGTTGATATATCTTGTTATCAATGTGTATTGATGTTTTAGGCCTTTTAATGACAATAGGGTGTCCGATCTTTTTGGCGAGTAAAAGTGCAGTACTGTCATTAGTAAAAAAATGATGATAATGTTTTTCCAGCGTCCAATTCCACTGATCAACCCTAAAACCCACTGCAAGTCCTCCGGGTTTTTCATCTTTTTCTATTAATGTAACTTCATGCCCATTTTCTGCAAGATGCAATCCAGCAGAAATACCAGTAAAACCTGCGCCTATGATACCTATTTTCATATCTTTATATAAAGAAAAGAAGAGTGATTCCCAAAAGAATAAAGAATACTGAGGTAGATGTCAAGATTATAGATAAGGGATTTCCGGGTTCTGCGATTGCGGGTGTGGGGGTAGTATTGTTTATGTTATTAACATTAGGGTTATTAAGAAGATTGGTGGTTGTTTTGGTGGGCGTTAGCGTTTTTGTTGTAGTGGGGGTAGCAGTCGGGGGAAGAGTTACTCGAATTGTAGGAGTAGGAGTAGACGTTGTAGCAAGAGCGATTTTAATAGGTGTTGGGGTAGCTGTTGGTAGTTGAATCTGTGTTCTTGTGGGAACAGGTGTTGAAGTAGCTGTTGGGATTGTGGTTGCGGTTGGAACGCGGGTAGGAGTAGAGGTGGGAATTTTTGTGGGTCTTGGGGTTGGAGTAGGAGTGGAAGTTGGTTCAATAGCAAGTACTATATTTGCCGGTTGAGTTGCGGATTGAGTGACCTGACTGCCTTGCGGAAAAATATTAAATATTTGTGTAATCCTTTTTGTAATTCCCGAAGCATCAATAGTTTCTATAGTTATTGTATGCTGTCCGGAAGAAAGAGCAGAGGAAGGCCTGTAAGACCAGTAACCATTTTTGTCTGCAGTTACTTCTGTTTGTATTGTCTGGGAGTTGATTATTATTTTTACTGTTTTACCAGGAAGTGCAGTACCGTTAAATGTCGGTTGCAGATCAATAAGCGAATCGTTATTTTTAGGGAATGCTATGCGAATTTCTCCTTTGACAGCGGGGGGCGCTACAACCTTAAGATTAGAAGAAGCAGTTCCCACATTTTCTTCCGCAGTGTTGCTTTTCGTAAAATCGTAATCTCTGGCAAGAGTTACTGGGGGGATCAAAAGGCCCTTTTTATATAAAGTTTTTACGTTCGATATTTGACCCTGTTTTATTATTTGTAGATTTATCGGTGTCGCGTTGGATACCGCTATATATCTGGCTAATTTTGGTCCATGAAGATTATCCAGAGGAATGATGTAATCACCCAAGTCTGATGTTATAACCGAGAGTGTTTGTGCGCCTTGAATCTGAATGTAAATGAGCGTATCATCAGCTGGTGCACCATCTGCTGAGACCACTTTTCCCCGGATTGAATTTTGCTCCAAAGGGGATACCAGCAATTTTGGCCCGGTTGTCACAGAATAACGTTTATTATCATCAAGATATGTGTTTCCATTTGAAACAATAGAAAAATAGTATTTTTTATCTGGACTTAAATTTTGGACCTTAATAAAATGAGAATAATAACTCTGCTTTCCTTGTGAAATGTCACGAGTGTCATATGCAGTATTTCCCAAATTTTCCGTATCTCCAAAATTTATGAAAGCCGCTGATTTTTCTTTTGTTGTAAAACTAACAGTGAAAGAGGTATCAGTAATATTTGCTGTCTGAATATTTCCAGGTATTGCTCCTTGTGATAAAAAGCCAATATTTATAGCACCCCTTTTTACAAGACTGGAAATAACAAAAATTGCAGAAATAATAATAATAAATGCGATTAATGTTGGTATTCTCATGTTCCATAGGCTCTTCAATATGTTCATGGTATTGATTCCTCCGGTATTATGTTAGTGTCTTGTAAAGACGGCGTAATTGTTGATGTTTGGGGAGTTATACTTAATGTAGGTGTGGGTGTGGTCGGTTTAGAAGCAGAAGTAGCCTCTTTTGATTGCGTTTTTAAATCTACGGAAATATTTTGTCTTGTATTGAGCAAGTCAATAGCTTTTGTATCAAATGATGGTGTAATTGGTGCGGTTCTTATATTTGTATCCTCCGAAATAGTTGAACTGGTAGTATTATGATATATGTTGGAAACGATCCATGCAAGTACTATAAAAGTTGTAAGAGCAGAAATATATAATAGACTTTTAAACATATTATTTAATAAAGTATATCTTACCGACTACAAGAACATTGAAAGGGTTTTTATTGTCTTTTTGTAAAGATGGATTAAAGGTTTCATTTATTATATTTACATTGATTATTCTGCCCATGTTAGTAAGATCGGTTATAAATTTACTTATGCTTTTGCTATCTGGTGAGTCGGCGGATACGTCAAAAGTTATTTCATACAAAAATTTATCTTTGTTTGACGGGTAAAGTTCTACTGTCTCAAAGTTCAGCACGATAATATTTATGCCGTCTTTTTCCGCGAGTGTTTCAATCTGACGTTCAAAAGTTGGTATTTGAGTTGATGTGGGAATTGCCGTATAGACAAGCTCAAGCGAAGGTTTAATCCGCAAATATTGCAGGCTTAATGCATTCATTGCCGTAATTTTTTCATTTAGAGCCTTCTCTACTATTTTATTGTCTTCATACTGTTTTTGGCGGTTAGATATTGTGGATAAGGTTGGGTTAATGGCAAAAAATCCAAAGATTGAAACTGCAAACAGCGTATAGATTATATATAGATAAGCAGCTATCTTTTGTTTTTCATACTGTTTAAAATTTGAAACACGATACTTTCTTATATCTATATTTGATAACTTCAGAGAGCTTAAGTCTGGCTTTTTCATTATTTATTCCCCTTATCTTTTATCTGTGTATCCAGAGAAAAATCAAAACCGCTATCGCTTTTTTCGACCTTATTGATTGTGATAGAAGAAACAAAGTTTTTTAGCTTCAGATTTTTAAGAAATTTTGAAAGGTTAAATATGGAAGGCGTGCTTCCATCGATTGTAATGGAATCTTTATTTAATATGAGTCTTTGTACTGAAAGTTGCTGCATGCTTGATTCCGAAGCTATTTTATACATGGAATCTATTCTAAAATTAACATCACTTGTAATTGCCTGGATATTTTTAAGTCTGTCCTGCAGATTTCTGTATTGAGCTTCCTGTTTTTCCTGGGATTTCAATATCACAACTTCCCTGTCAATCTGCTCATGAAGGTCTCTAATTTGTTGATCCACGGTGAAGCTGTAAAAAAATGCACCCAAAGCTATTAATTCAGTGAATATGATAACAATTTTTCCTCCCGTTACTGCCCATTTGAAGAAGATATTAGTTGTTGAATTATTTCCTTCTGAGCTCAAATTTATTTTTACTTTTGAAGAAAATTCTTGTGCCATCAAATCTAGTTTAGGTGTTTTAGAAAATTTTGTCAAAGAGTAATTCTAGAAATAAAAAGGTTCAGGATTATTATTTTTTCCTTGTTTTTTTAGCGGATGCTTTTTTTTGCTTTGGAAGCTTTTCTTCTTTTTGTATCTCTGTTTTTATAGTTAATTTTGCTAGATTAGACTTTAATCTGGCGGCTTTATTTTTATGATAAATATTTTTTTTAACAGCCTTATCTGTTAGAGAAATGGCTTGCGTAATTTGCTCGCTCTTTTTCTCTTTTTCCGCTTTTTTTAAAGCGCGCCTTAATTCTTGCTTAAAGCTTTCGTTTTTTTTCTCAATTTTTCTGTCCTTTCTCAGCTTTTTAATAGCAGATCTTGTCAATGGCATGGAAATATTCTATCATGTTATACTTAAAATTACAATTAACTATGGTGCGATTACTTTTTAAAAAAGGCTTAAACGCAATAGCTTCCAAGCAAGCAAATATTTTCTCAGCAGCTTTTTTTATAATTATAACTACGATTTTTTCCCAGATTTTAGGGTTTTTGAAATACAGATTACTCGTGTCTATATTTGGAGCATCTTCGGATCTTGGGGTGTTTTTGGCTTCTTTCAGGATTCCGGATTTTCTTTTTCAGATTGTAATTGCCGGAGCTCTTTCATCCGCATTTATTCCTATTTTTTCTGAATATTTATCCAAAGAAAAAAGGGAAGAGGCTTACAGCTTTACCTCATCTCTTATAACAATAGGCATAACTCTTTTTGTAATAATTTCAATTTTGATATCTATTTTTGCCTATCCTTTGTCTTCTTTGATTGCTCCCGGTTTCTCGCAAAAAGAACTTACTCTTATGGCCGATTTAACGCGCATATTGCTTTTGACTCAAATATTTTTTATCTTGGGAACTTTAGTTACGGCAATTTTACAATCCTTCCAGCATTTTATTATTCCCGGAGTGGCATCTTCGTTTTATAATTTAGGAATTATAATTGGGCTTTTAGTTTTTACGCCTATTCTTGGCATACATGGCGCTGTGATTGGAGTTTTGTTAGGGTCGTTATTGTTTTTTGTGGTCCAACTTCCTCTTCTTAAGACCGTAGGATTTAGATTTACTCCCAAATTCAATATAGAAAGTGGAGTAATGAGGATTTTTCACCTTATGATTCCAAGGTCTCTTACTCTTCTTGTCACGCAAATTGCGATTACTGCTAATGTTGCTTTTGCTTCTTTTATTTCTGCCCGAGCACTTGTGATCTTTGATTTGGCGCAGAGTCTGGTTATGGCGCCTGTGGTGCTTTTTGGACAGTCTATAGCGCAGGCGAGCTTTCCTTCACTCTCCCTAAAACACAACAACAGGGAGGAATTTCTTTATATTTTTCTTTCCTCATTCACTCAAATTCTTTATCTCACATTTCCCATAAGCGCAATACTGATAGTTTTAAGAATACCCATAGTTAGACTTTTTTACGGGGCAAAAGGATTTGATTGGTTTGCGACTGTTGATACTGGTAAAACGCTTGCGTTTTTTGCTATTTGCATATTTGCCCAAGCTTTAATGTACCTTTTATCCCGTGCGTTTTTTGCTCTTAAAGATACAAAAACTCCATTTATCGTTACTCTTGTTTCTGTCATTTTCAATATAGTGTCAGCCTATTATTTTATCTTAATTTTAAAACTTCAAATTTATTATCTAGCGTTAAGTTTTTCTGTGGCAAGTATTTTCAGCGTCGTAGTATTAATAGTGCTTTTGGATAGAAAGATTATTATTCCTAAACTTCAGATTCTTTACGAAGTTTCCAAAATTGCTCTTGCAACCTTAGTTATGGGTTTTGCTCTTTATATTCCAATTAAGCTTTTAGATCAGTTGGTCTTTGACACTACACGCACAATCAATCTTATTGCCTTAACCGGTATTGCGTCTTTTTTTGGTCTTACAGCCTATATATTTTTTACCTGGCTACTAGACATAAAAGAAGCATATTTTGTTTTATCGGTATTTAAAAAATTCGGAAATGGAAAAAATATATTAAAGCAAATAGGAGAGCTTATAGACGGATCCACGAAACTGAACCCTTAAATCGTAAAAGTTATGAAGAGAATTACTTATTCTCAGGTTGGGGATAATTACAATACTAAAGATCCAATTAAGAAACTCGTCCAAAAAGCAGCCAGTGGTATTTCAGCAAACCTTAAGAAGCATGGTTTTTTAGAAATACCTGATTCGCGGGGTGAATCTGCATATGTTTGGCACCAGGGCAATATATTAATGGCATCGGTTATTGAAGGGTTGGGGACAAAAAATCTGATAGCAGATGAAACTCGAAAAATTACCGGGAAAACTTATTATGATGTTGTAGGACATGATACTGTTGCAACAATTATCAATGATTTGTGCACTTCCGGTGCAAAACCTTTAGTTATTCACGCGTATTGGGCAATTGAAGATAATGACTGGCTGCAGGATCAGACTCGAATTAAAGACTTGATAAACGGTTGGAAAAAAGCCTGTGATTTGTCCGGTGCAGCTTGGGGCGGTGGAGAAACCGCAACAATGAAACAAATTGTAGTTGCTAATACATCGGAATTTGCAGGATCTGCGGTTGGGATTATTATAAATAAAAAAAGGCTGGTTACGGATAAAAAATTAAAAGCCAAAGATAGGATCCTGCTATTAAAAAGCAATGGGGTAAACGCAAACGGGATTTCTTTAACGCGGGCTATCGCAAAAAGATTACCCAAAGGATATGCTACCAAACTTCCAAGCGAAAAAATATACGGAGAGGCACTTCTGACAAAAACAAATATTTACGCAAAGTTAATACAGGATTTATTAGACAACGGAGTGGATATCCATTACATTTCCAATATCACCGGCCATGGGTTGAGAAAAGTTATGAGAGCCAGTCAGAATTTTTCTTATATTATTGAAAAGATTTTTGATGCCCAGGAAATTTTTGTATTTATACAAAAACACGCAGGCCTTTCAGATTATGAAATGTACGATACCTATAATATGGGTATGGATTACGCAATCTTTTTGTCAGGAAAAGATGTTGCCAAAGCCCAAAGAATTGTTAAGAAAAACGGTTTTCAAAGCATTAATGCGGGATTTATTGAAAAAGGGGAAAGGCAGGTTATTATAAAACCAAAAAATATTGTTTTTACATCTAAAACTCTTGATTTGAGGTAATTTTTTATGACTAAGGAAACTCAGCAATATAAAGGAGATCCAAGAAAGTTTCTTGTGGTAGGTGGCGGGGCAAGAGAGTATGTTTTAGCGCGAAAGCTAAAAGAATCACCTCGTGTTGGCAAATTATATATTGCACCGGGAAATGGAGGAACGGAAAAGTTTGGAAGAAATGTTGCAGTTTCCGCAGAGGATATTAATGGTATAGCCAGATTTGTTGCAGACAATGATATCGGTAATACGGTTGTTGGTCCTGAAGTTTTTTTGGTAAACGGCGGAGTGGATCAGTTAAACAGTAATGGATATGCTGCATTTGGTCCAAGAGAAAATGCTGCAATTATTGAAGGAAGCAAGGTCTGGTCAGCCGGGTTTATGGATCGGAACGGAATTCCCAGCCCTGAGCATGTTGATTTTTCAGATCCAGAAGCTGCTGAAGTATTTATCAGGGCATTTTACGGCAAATATATTCCTCAAAGTTATAAATGGAAAGGCATAGTTGGAAAACTTGATGAGCTGGCTGGAGGTAAAGGAGTGGAGTTGCCAAGGACATTAGAAGAGGCAATGGCAATGGTTGATCGGATGATGGTTGATAAAGTATATGGAAAAAACACTGGAAAAAGAATACTTGTTCAGGAAAGGCTTGAGGGACCGGAAGTTTCCGTGATGGCGCTTGTGGACGGAAAAAGATTTGTTCCGTTACCGCCTGCTCGTGATTATAAAAAAGTTAATGATGGTGAAGGTCCTGAGGGAAGCGGACCAAATACCGGGGGGATGGCGTCTTTTGCGCCCGTAGAATTAAATCCTGAATTGCTGAGGGTTATTTATACAGATATTCTTAAGAAAACTGTAAATGGAATGAGAAATGAAGGAAGAGAATTTAAAGGAGTGTTGTATGCCGGTATCATGTTAACTAAGGCTGGACCCAAAGTGCTTGAATTTAACTGCCGATTCGGAGATCCTGAGCTTCAGGCAAT
Source organism: Candidatus Levybacteria bacterium RIFCSPHIGHO2_01_FULL_36_15 (assembly GCA_001782015.1). Classification (GTDB taxonomy): domain Bacteria; phylum Patescibacteriota; class Microgenomatia; order Levybacterales; family GWA1-39-11; genus 2-01-FULL-36-15. Next base: position 318 of record MFNJ01000050.1, on the reverse strand, counting down.
ATTAGCTCTTCTTGTATCTGACCTTGGAGATATAGTTGTTTTAACTGAGGAAGGAAAACTAAATAAAAACCAAGTCAGATTTCGCCAGGGAGTAGCAACTGCGTATGAGGTTGTGGCTTCTGGAGGTTATCCCGGTCATTATGTAAAAGACAAAGAAATTGAAGATTATGAAATCGATGAACCGGATGTCCAATTTATTCATGCAGGTACAAGACGTAACAAAAATGGAAAATTAGTGACAGATGGCGGAAGAGTAGGGGGAATTCTTGCTGTTGCACAAACAGTTGAGGAAGCTTTTGCGAAAGCAGATTCAAGAAT
>MFNJ01000049.1 GCA_001782015.1 Candidatus Levybacteria bacterium RIFCSPHIGHO2_01_FULL_36_15 | reverse complement strand
ATTTGTGGGGTATACTGAAAGACAAGAAGGACTATCAGGTCCTGAACTTAGCCCTGCACAAAGAACCGCTAAACTTGTTAATTTAAATTATGATAAGTTTGCAGAGGCTCTTCAAGGCAGATTAGTTGTTTTGGCAGGATCGGATAAAATGGCTGTATTATCTAAATTAGAAGCTTGGCCAAGGGCAAAAATCGGCGCAAGGTGGAAGGCAATAGGAGAACGCGAAGCTGGTGATTTTTGGTCATTCGGGTTAAAAATTGGCGGCCGTAAACCTATACAGCAGTCATTAATTGCAGCAAAAGATAATGGTGAAATAGGTGGGATTATAAGAATTGTAAGAGGTAGTATTTATAATCCGAAAGATGGAAAAGTAACCTTAATGGAAAGAGAAGGTCAGTTAGCAGAACACTTTGGCCTAGATAAAGGAGAAGTAACTAAATTAAAATTTTTAGATGAGTCTGATATTTTATATCTTGTCCGTCAAAAGGGACCACTAAAAGACTTTAAAGAAGAAAATCCGCTTGTTGACCCGGAGGAGGTAAACAGAAAATTTGAGAGATTTTTAGAGGTTTAGGTAGAAAGTTCATTTCATACCGATGTCTCAAAACATTCAATAAATAGTTTTAATTTGTTGGTGGGATGCTGTAATAATTTACCAAGTCGCGCGCAATTGAAAAAAATATAGGTGCGGCAGTTTCTGCTCCATAAATAGAAGTTTTAGGTTTATGCACTAAAACCAGCATTGAAACTTTTGGATTATCCGCCGGGAAAAATCCCACAAATGAGGCTATAGTTTCCTTGGGATCGTAATGTCCCTGAATCGGTATCTGCGCCGTACCTGTTTTGCCCGCAACTTTATAATTATCAAGTTTTGTCCATTTTGCCTCCCCATTTTCTACTGCGTTTACCATCATCTGTGTAACAATTTTGGCGGTGATTTCCGAAATAACTCTTCTGGTAATTTGCGGCTTTATATCTATTTTCTTTCCATCCTCAGTTATAATCTGGGAAACAACAAAAGGCTTTATAAGATTCCCTCCATTTGCAATTGAAGAAACCGCTGTCAAAAGCTGCATGGGATTCACAGATATCCCCTGACCAAAACTGGCGGTTGCCAAATCTATCGGATACCAATCTTTTTTATCTCTTATTCTAGAACTCTCTTCTCCTTCAAGATCTATTTGCGTTTCCTGTCCTATACCAAATGATTTTATATAGGTAGTTAAGTTATCAAGTCCCAACTTTTTTCCCACATACACCATTCCTGTATTATCCGAGTGCTGGATAACTTCAGCCATTGTGGAATCAGGATAATACTTACCATTCCAGGTCTTAACTGTATAATCGCCAATAGTCACAGGACCACTGCAGATATTGCATTTTGTGTCAGGTTTTAGAACTCGCAGATCAATTGCCGCAGACATTACCAAAACTTTAAAAGTTGACCCGGGTTCGTAAAGATTTGCGATCACCGGATTTCTATAAGTATCATAATCAAATTCGTAGTATTTTTGAGGATTAAATCGCGGAAAAGAGGCCATCGCAAGTATCCTGCCGCTTTGCGGGTCCATTATTATGGCGCTTCCGCCCTCCGCTTCGTATTTTTCTATTCCTTCCTTGAGTTTCTTTTCAGCAATAAATTGAACCGTTCTGTCAATATTTAAAACCAAACTCCTTCCGTCAATTTTTTTTTCTTCTCTAAGGTCATTAAGGACAGGGTTGCCTAGCGCATCATGTATTAAATACTGCTTCCCGGCTCTTCCTGAAAGCTGATCATTATAGTAACCCTCCAATCCAAAATACCCCTTTCCGCTTCCATTTTTATCCCTACCCAAAAAACCTATTAAATGGGCAGCCATTGATGCCTCAGGATAAAACCTAAGATCGTTTTCCTGAAATCCTAACCCTGGAACATTAAGTTTTTCAATTGCCGATTTTTGATTCTGGTCTAAATTATCTGCAAGTTTGACCCAGTAAAGGTCTTTAGAAAGAAGATCAGCAACCTTCTCTTTATCTAAATTTAACAGTGGAGAAATTTCATTAGCGTATTTTAAGGAGTTATTTTTTATAAACTTTGGATTTGCATATAAAAGATATGAAACACGGGTTGTAGCAAAAGGATAATTGTCAGAGGAAATAATATCTCCTCTTTTTGCCGGAATATCAATTGCTTCCCCGCTTTGGTTTATACCCATCTGTTTTAGTTCAGAAGACTTAACAACTTGCCAGTAAAAAAGTCTCACTACAACAACCGAATACATCAGACAAAACAATAATAAAATTATAGTTATTCTTAATTTCTGCAAGCCGCTCATTTTCCAACTGCCACCGTAAGAGGGGAATATAAAGAGATGACTTCTTTTGACTCAACAAATCCAAGATCTGAAGCACGAGAGGCAATCATGTTCATGGAAGTTGATTCAAGAATTTCCGTTTTCAGGACAATGTTTTTTTGTTTATAAGAAGAAATTTCCTGTTTAATTTTTATAACATAAATGCTATCCGTTGTGACTTTGTTTAATAGATAAACATTAACAAGCTCGAATACCATGGCAATAATAAATAATATTGTTAATAATAAAATTGGCCTTTTCATATTTTTTCTATAACCCTAAGTTTTGCGCTTCGCGCTCTTCTGTTACTTTTTATTTCTTCTTGACTTGCAATGATGGGTTTTTTTGTTATTATCCTTCCTCTACCCTCTTTTTGATAGTTTCTAAAATCATTCTTTACAATTCTATCCTCCAATGACTGAAAACTTACTACTGCAATCCTTCCGCCTCTATTTAAAACTCCAAATGCTCCGCTTATGCCCCTTTTAAGATTATTTATCTCATCATTTACTGCAATCCTTAATGCTTGAAAGACTTTCGTTGCCGGATGAATCCCGCTTTTTTCGGGAACTGCCTCACTTACAATCTTTGCAAGCTCAAGACTGCTTTTTATGGGTTTTATTCTACGGGCCCTAATAATATTGTGAATAATGGGGTGAGAAAACCGCTCCTCACCCATTTTAGTAAATAGCTCATACAGTTCCTCCTTACTCCATTTGTTTACTATGTCTGCCGCCGTGAAGCCTGATCCGCCGGAATCCATTCTCATATCAAGCGGCTCATCTCTTAAAAAACTAAAACCCCTTCCCGACTCTTCTATCTGATAACTCGAAAGGCCCAAGTCAAAAACTACCCCCTCAATGTCCGTAAAGCCGTTCTCCTCCGCAATATTCTTAATTTCTGCAAAATTTCCGCGTGCTAAAACCAACTCCTTATCAATTTTAAATTTATTCTTTATATAATCTATTGCGTCTTTATCCAGGTCTATTCCTAACACAATCCCACCAAGCTTCAATATCTCAATCGCATATCCTCCCCCTCCAACTGTCGCGTCAATATATTTAGCCCCCGTCTGTACGTTTAAAAATTCAATTACTTCTTTTAAAAGAACCGGTTTATGCGAATAACTCATTTATTACTATCCATGCTGTCAATCAACTTTTCAGCAACAGACGAAATATTTTTTTTAATTGTATCCCTGTGTTCCAACCACTTTTTACTACTCCAAATTTCAACGTACCTGTACAGTCCTACAAAAGTCACTTCTTCTTTAATATCCCCAAATTCTTTTAAGTACTCTGGCAGAACAAATCTTCCCTGTGCATCAAGTTCCACCATTGCAGCTCCTCCAAGTAAAAATCTTTGTGTATCCCGTGCGTTGCTTAGTAAAAATGGCTTATCCTCCGTTCCTTCCAGCAAAGACTTCCAATTTTGTTCAGATACCACCATCAATGAATTTTCAAAACCGTAAGTTATAATAATTTTGTCTCCTAAATTTTCCCTGAATCGTTTTGGAAACGCTATTCTGCTTTTTTCTCCTACTTTTACTTCAAACTGCCCAAGCAACATAATTCACCACTTTTATCCCTTTTTCACCACTTTAATCCATTTTGTAACACTTTTCACAACTTGTCAAGAGAGCATTCATGCAGAGTAGTGCGTATTAGTAATGTTAAACTCTAGTGGTGGGGTAACCAAGCAAAAGTAAAATATTATAAGACAACACTTTTCACGAAAAAATTCTACCAATTAAACCACTCTGAAGAAAAGAGGTTTATAAATTTAATTTCTGCTGTACGCTTCCGATCTCCCCATTAGCAAAATTTACCTTGATCAAAAAATCAACTTCAGTTACCCCTTGATCATATTTACATACATTTCTTGAGCAGGTACCAAGAAGAATTTCTCTTTTTATGCTTGGTCCTGCAGATTTAACATCTATTGAACCTATTACGCCTCTTGGAATATTACCAGAAGCATTATAATTGACCTCATAATCAAAAGAGGAAACACCGTTAAATTTGGTAACTACCATATTGACCGCCTTTTTATCAGCTCTTGGAGTAAGAGAGAGACCTATATCTTCCGGTTTTAATTGCTTAATATTCTCTTGGTTTATAAGCGTTTTTTTTGCTTCAGGTTTTTTATTGCTAGATCCCAAAACAAATATAAACACACCCGCACCCCCCACAATTAAAATAAAAAGTGAAATCAGAATAATTTTTTTCTTTCCCAGAAACCCCATAAAGATATTTATACACTAAAAAAGTAAAATAAGTCAACCTTAAGAAATTTTACTCCTTATGTAATCTACAAGCGCTTCAATCTTTATCCTTTCCTGTTTTGCCGTATCCCTGTCACGAACTGTAACCGTGTCATCTTTTAATGTGTCAAAATCTATTGTTACGCAAAACGGCGTGCCTATTTCATCCTGATAATAATATCTTTTACCTATGTTTCCCCTGTTATCAAATTGTATGGGAAATATTTTTTCTTTAAGTTTTTCATGTACTTTCTTTGCTTTATCCACCAATTCTTTTTTGTTGGCAAGAAGCGGAAAAACCGCAGCCTTTACCGGTGCAATTTTAGGATTTAATTTTAATACAGTCCTGTCTTTATCTTTGCTGTACGCATCAAACAGCACAATACCGGCAAGCCTGGAAAGCCCAAAAGTAGGCTCGATAACATGAGGAATATATTTTTCCCCCGTGTCCGGATCCATGTAAGACAAATCCTTCCCGGAATGTTTGGAATGATTTTTAAGATCAAAATCCGTTCTATAAGCTATACCAAACATTTCCTTCCAACCAAAAGGGTAATTATATTCAATATCCATTGTTTTTTTGGAATAATGAGATCGCTCAAACTCTTCATGCTCCCTCCACCTTAAGTTTTTTTCTTTGATGCCCAGATTTTTTGCCCACTGCCACATTTTTTCTTTCCAGTACTCATAAGTATCCTCCCATTTTTCAGGACGAATAAAATATTCAAATTCCATAAGGTCAAATTCCAGAGTTCTATGCACAAGCTGCCCAAGCGTTATTTCATTTCTGAAAGCTTTACCCTGCTGCGCTATTCCAAAAGGAATTTTCACCCGGGTGGTATCAGTAACGTTCTTGAAATTCAAAAATATTCCCTGTGCGATTTCTCCTCTTAAATAAACTTTTGATTTTGACTCCTCCACTATTCCAACATGTGTTTCAAAAAGAAGATTAAAGCGCCTGACTTGTGTAAAATCAATTGCACCGCATTTTGGGCATTTTAATTTATTTTCTTTTATGATCTTTGTAAGTTCCTCAACCGGCAAACCTTCAACTTTTATATCCTTAAGATTCTCTTCTATTAAATGATCCGCACGAGTTCTGTATTTACAGTTTTTGCAGTCAATTAAAGCATCGGTAAAATTTGAAACATGACCTGAGGCTTCCCACACTTTAGGATTCAGAAATATTGACGCGTCAACTCCAACCATATCATCCCTCTCCAAGATAAAATTTTGCCACCATAAATCACGAAGGTTATTTTTAAGAAGCGTTCCGTACGGACCAAAATCCCATGTGTTTGCAAGCCCTCCGTAGATATCGGAGCTTGGAAAAATAAATCCGCGCCTTTTGGCAAGCGCAACAACTTCATTAAATAAATTATCCATAATATAATCTCTTTTATATATCATATAATTTCCATTTCCGCAATTGCAAATCATTTATAATTTAATTACATTAAACGCAAGATATGAATTATATAAAGCGGAAATACAAGATATAATATCTAAAATTTTAGCAATACTTTAATTTTAGACATACTGACTTTATATTCAGTGCTATATTTATAATCGTTAAAATAGGCAATCAGATAAAGAAAAATCTTTCAGGCTATATTCATAACTTAAAAAACGCCTTTGTTCTGATTTTTCGCTCAACTACATTTTCGATAAACCTGTCTATTTCCCAAGCATTTTGAAATTTCCTTTTTGCGTCCCAGAATCCCAAGCAGGTTAAAAGGCTTACCTGAAAATCAAACAAACCACAGGAATCATTTATTTTAAAACCGTTTACCGTATTTTTGGTAAGAGTAAAAATATCCTCATGTTTTACTCCAACAGGACAAAGTTTATCTACAAGTTCGCAGATTAAAAAAATTATTCCCACCTTTTCATAGTTATTTTTAAGGTGCGAGGAGGTACTGACTACTTCCACATCGGTTAATATGTAATTCTTTTTTGTTTTTATGGCCTGAAAGTTAATTAGATTCAAAAGCTCTACATGCGGAGAACGACGGCTGGTAATTTTTCTGACTCCTTTTGCCAGAACGTCAATTTTCCCGTGATTTTTAGTAAAAATAGTAATGAATTTATCGGCATCAAAAAGATTGACTCTTTTTATAACAAAACCCGTATCTTTTAGAGAATTCATCTTAGAAATTTTTGAGGCTGATATTTTTGTCTTCACTTAAAACAAAAGTTTCTGTTTTATTTCCGTTCACGTAAACATCATAAGAAACGTTATCCGTACCCGGCTGTTTTTGTACTAAAACAGGAAGAGATGAATCACGCTGCAGTTTAAAGGGCAGCTGGTATTTAAACATTATTTGAGACTTTCCCTCCGGCCTTACCTCTAAAAAGCCGTCAAATACTGTTTTGTCCAAATCTTCCTTTTGCCCCACTTTAACCTCCGATCCTTTTGAATCCAACAGAACACTTCCTTTTGGCACATAGACACGGATATAATTTCTAAGAATTCCATTTAAACACAGTCCTCCTCTTTCCAAATTGCAGTCTGACGCCTGGTAGGGATTTTTATAGTCTATTGTCAGAGTTTTGGTAATTTTTTTATCACTATCCACATTGTATTCCACTTTAACCGACTGGTTGACATACATATTTGACTTGGCTCCTCCAAAATTGCTGTCGTTTATATGAAGGTAATCCCCTTCAAAATTCTTGATTCTACCGGCAAGATTAAGCGCTTCAATACCTGACTGAGCATCATTATTAAATAAATAAATAAGAATGTGTTTTTGCTGCGCGTCTGTCATGGCACTTTGAAAAAGTCTCCCCCAGTATTCTTTTGGAGAACTGGAAAGCGATTTGCCCATAATCGCATACAAAAGCTCACCGATGATTGATTTTCTGTTTTCAACGATATGCCCAACTCTCAGATCCGCAAAAGATTCAAGCATGTATACAACTTGAGGACAGTTGCAGCGGGGATCAGTTTTTGAATTGAACGTTACCCCTCCCGCATTAACATCACCCAGTATATCCAAAACATGAACCAGAACATCCGTATCAAGCGCTATTATCCCATCAATTTTAGTTTTCTGGGAAGATTTTTCGTAAAGACTGGTAAAAGTCTTCATTGATTCAATATAGTCAGGTGATAAATTAGCGTTTCTTATGAAAAGCACATTTTCCTTCGGAAGATAATTTCTGATAATTTCAGGAGCCGGAGGATGAGAAGATATTGTATCATCCAAATTATAAATGTCAGACGCGGTATCCGCACGCACCATTCCATGTTCAAGCCTGAATAAGGCATAGAATGTCAGAAAGCCACCGGTTGGCCTTAATTCTTTGTCATTCTGAAACAAAACAAGATATTTTTTAGAATCGGGTTCTCCCAATACTGCAGGTAAGACTTTTATTAAAGGTTTGGCATCGCGTATCGCAACAACACCCTGATCGGTTAAAATTTTTAATTGCGCAAGCTGGGCTTTAACTTCCTTTAGTTTGGAAATATTCGGGTAGTGATTCGGGTCAACCTGGTCTATTTCCATTTGAGCACGCGTCAGGTCAGCTTCTATATTGTCAATACCCGGAACAATTTTTCCCAAACTTTTGATTGCGGTCTGTATTCTTTCCTCAGCAGAACCGCCCACAAAACTTTTTGTTCCCTTCAGGCCCAAAACATCTGCATAGGGAATAAGGGAATCAACCACACTTATGCCCGCAGAAACACCATATGAAGAAGCATTAACCAAATGCTGGGCATCATTATAGTAAAAATTTGCCAAGGGAATAAATTTAAGAAAAGACAAGGAATTTAAGTCTTTTTTCAGAATGCTTATGTCTGCCTGGGTCTTAACAAGCTCTTCTTTTGCCAGAACAACATTCTGCTGTTTCAAAGCAGAAAAGGCCGCTTTTGCCTGCTTTGCTGTAGTTTGAGCATCCGAATAAACAGTTTTTGCACGAATCGCAACAAAAATAATAAAAACCAGAAAAACTGCTAAAACGCCTGCTAAAATGGGGTAAATTTTTTTTACTTTGTTTATTTTTGGCAAAGATTTTTTTTTACTCATATCATCTTTATGCTTAATAAGGTTTGGCGCCTTGATGTCAATTTTTTTAAATCCGAAATCCTCCATAAATTCCAAAATAACAATATTTATTAAAGCACAAAATACGAATTAAAATCAAGCCTAAGATAATTTTACTGATTATTACATTGCTCCTTTACCGCTGAGCATGGCCAAAGGAGTCTTTGCAATTATATATAAATCATATAACACTGACTTTTTCTTTGCATATAAAGCGTCCATCTTTATTCTTTTATCAAAATTTATTCCGCTTCTTCCTGAAACCTGCCACACGCCAGTAATTCCGGGCTTGACGGAAAGAACTATTTTAACCTCATTACGAGTGTTGGGATATTCTTTTTGCTGTTCACGCAGCTCATCCGCGTAATAAGCCCGCGGGCCAACAATACTCATATCTCCTCTAAGAACGTTAACAAACTGAGGAATTTCGTCAACAGAATACTTTCTGATTATTTTACCCACTTTTGTTATTCTGGGATCATCTTTAAGCTTGTAACCGCTTTTTTTGTACTGCTCATACAGTTTTTTGTATTTAGGATTTTCTGTTAATACTTCATGCGCATCCCTAACCATGGAACGAAATTTATACATCTTAAAAAGTTTTCCGTTTTTACCAACCCGCATGGGCGTATCGGCAAGAAGAGGTCCTTCGGAATCAAATTTTATTAAAATTGCGGTCAAAATTATTAAAGGAGAAAAGATAATAAAAAGAATAGATGATAAAATTATATCAAGTGCTCTTTTAATTGAGTCATTGAGCATATTTAAGTCAGAGATTCATGTTCTGTTCCTGTAAGACTTTCAACAAGTTTTTTGATCTTGGGAACCGAATTCTTGGGACAGACCAGAAGTACATCTTTTGTATTGATGATTAAAAACTGATTTAAATCTATGCCTACCACCATTTGATTGGCATAATTATAAATTAAACTGTCACGCGAATCATTAATAAGCACTTTGCCTTTTGTAACGTTTTCTTCCTGGTTACCAGATAAGGCTTCTTTTAGAGATTCCCATGCACCTACATCACTCCATCCAAGATCAGCACGAATAACATATCCTTCCGCGGAACCTATTTTTTCAAGGATCAGGTTATCAAATGATATTTTTTCAAGGCTTGGATATATCTTCCTTAAAGTACTTTTGAAATTACTTCCTCCCCATGCCTCTTGGATTTCAACTAAATACTTATGCATTTCAGGGGCATATTTTTCGTAAAGGGAAAAAAGAAATGATGGGGTAGTACCAAAGTAACCCGGATTCCAAGCATGATAAGAGCTTACGTGAAATACTTCTGCAGTCTTAAAGTCGGGTCTGTAATGAAGACTCTTAAACTCATATAAATCAACCTCATTTAAATTTTTTATTTTTTTTCCAAACTCTATCCAGCCTAAATTCTGACTGGCGAATCTTGACTGCTGACCAATAAATACAATTTTATTTTTATCTTTTTCAAGAATTTTTCCAACAGTAACAAGAACTTTCCTGAAAAGGTCTTCATTTTTAACCAGATGGTCACTCCACAGGATAATAAACGGCTCATCTTGTGCTATTTTTTCCAAAATTGCTGCAACAAGTCCGACTGCGGCTCCCACATCCCGCATTTCAGGTTCTAGAATAAAGTTTTTTTGGGGAATATTGGGCAATTGTTCAAGAAGAATTTGTTCATACCTTTCGCCCGAAGAAATAAAAATATCTTCCGGCTTAAAAATAGGCAAAATACGATCAACAGCAAGCTGCAATGTCGATTTGTTACCGATTATTTTTTCAAACTGTTTTGGAGTGTGCTTTCTGGACAATGGCCAAAGTCTTGTACCCACTCCTCCAGCAAATAATACAACTTTCATACTTTTTTACTAAAAAATTCCTTAATTTTGTCTTTTAAATAAACTTCAAATTTCTTCTCAAAGTTTCTATAGGAAAACCTGGTTGCGTTTTCCTGACAATTCTTACTATTATATATTTTTTTATCGAACTTTTCCAATACCTTTATTAATGCCTCAGGCTCCTGTGAATCAAAAAATTCGCCCGTTTGTCCCTCTATTATAATTTCACACGCTCCCCCGCTCCTGAGAGCAATCACCGGAGTACCAAACAATTGTGCCTCAACCATTGCCAAACCAAAGTCTTCAGTTCCGGGAAAAATCAGAGCCCTTGCATTTCTATAATAATATGAAAGTTTATCATCCGTCAAATTTCCTAAAAATTCAATATTGCATGCTGCCAGACTGCTGAGTCTGTTAAAATCGTGGCCAACTCCAATAATCTTCAAAATGTAAGGCAATTTATTGAAAGCTTTTACTGCTACATCAATCCTTTTATAAGGAACAAGCCTTGAAACAATAAGAAAAAAAGGTTTTTTTAAGGTTTTTATTTCTTTTCCAGAGTCAAATTTAGTAAGATCCAAAGTTACGGGGGGATAGATAATGGTTGACTGTCTGCCGTAATATTTTTTAATTCTCTCCTGGACATTTTTGGAAATTGCAACAATATAATCTGGCCTGAAGGCTGCAGTTTTATCCCAGGTTCGAAGACCCTTAACAACCGGTTTAAAAAACGTTCTGAAAGCTTTGTTTTTAAAATATTCTTCATAGCCGCTCCATAAATATCTTGTGGGAGTAAGGCAGATACAAATATGAAGGGTATGGGGCTTTGTAATAATTCCTTTTGCCGCCTCGCTTGTTACGGAAATTACAATGTCATAGTTATCAAAAGAAATCGACTCAAAAGCAAATGGCATAACCGGTGCAAGCAATTCATGGTATGTATGAAATTTTGGTATATTCTGTAAGAAAGACGTTTTGATATCAAAGACATCAGCCCAAGGAGTATTTTTTTTACTATATAAAGATGTATAAAGAGGAGCGTTTCTAAAAATTTTATGGAGAGCAAGAAGGATTCTTTCTGCCCCTCCCCACTTGTTTACCCTATCATATACCAACGCTACTTTCATAAATTTTAATGGTTTCAACCGCCATTTTATCCCAAGAAAAATTTTTTGATCTTTCAAAGCCTTTCTGCTTTAAATCATCTAACTTCTTTTGTTCAAGATTATACAACATGTCAAGTTTTTTCTTAATATCAACTATGTCGTTTGGGTCAAAATATATACAGCAGTCTTGGCAGATTTCATGAAGAGAGGCAATATCTGAAGACAAAACTACGCACTTTAGAGACATTGCTTCAAGCGCTGTTAATCCAAAACCCTCCATTTGAGACGCAGTTACAAGAGCTCTTGCGTTTCTGTAAAGGGATTTCAGTTCACTATCGGAAACCTCTCCCATAAAAATAATATGTTTTCCTGTTTCACCGTATTTTTTAACAAAATCCTTTAATTTATCATAAAAATAGTCTTTGCGTCCTGCCAAAACCAGAGAAGGATATTTATCTTTTTTCCTGATAAACATAATAAATGCTTCAATTAATTTTTCGAGATTTTTATGAGGATAGGCATTTCCTACATACAGAAAATAATCTTTTACATCAATCTTTTCTGCACTTTCCCCAGCGTCTGAATCATCAAAAATTCCCTCATAAATCACGTTTATTTTTTCTTTAGGTACTTTATAATGCTGAATAAGTTCATCCTTGGTTGCGTTTGAAGGAACTATAATTTTTTTTGCATCCGATGTGACTTTGGCAGTTACAAATTTATAAGCCATTCTTTTGAAATAATAAATAGCCAGGGGAAGAGAGGATGCTTTTCCGGTTGGAAAATGATCTATTATAAGGTCATGAATGGTAACAATGTAAGGCTTTTTGTAAAATACGGGAACGGAAAAATATGAAAAATGCATAAGATCAAGATTTTCATGATTAATAATCGACGGGAATTTAATCTGTTCATCTATTGAATGCCAATGTGTATTGGTTCTGACAATTTGAGATCTTAGGTTTGAGATTTTAGATTTAAGATTTTCATAGTCTCTCTCCAGAACAAACAAAACATACTCATTCTTTTTATCCATCGCCTGAAGGTGTTTTATAAGATTTCTTGTATATCTGCCGATTCCGCTTTGATTTATAAGCCTTGCATCAATCCCTATTTTCATTATTTTTCCCGCCTTCCAAGCAGTGGCGTCAGCCTCTTTTGTGCGTGCATTAATTCATTTTGAATCTTTGTTATAAACCATCTTGAGTTGATTCCAAGTAACACAAGATTTGAGATTAGAAAAGGATACGCTTTTTTATAATGCTTATCATAAAATATCTTCATTGCCATAAACCTTGAGTTAATAGCTTTGTCCTGAGTTTGTTTATCGGCGCTACTTAAGTGCTTGGATATCTTTTTAATACCGCCGGAAGCGCCTTTATAATGCAGTGTTTTATATTTAGGCACAAAATATATTTTCCATCCCTTCAGTTTGAGCCTGAAACAAAAATCCAAATCTTCCCCGTACCAAAAATAATCTTCGTCCCACCAGTTTAATTCTTCACCCGCTTTGCGACGAACTAACATAAAAGCCCCGGCACACGCATCTATCTCATGAACTTTATTCATATCAAGATAAGTCATGTTGTAGCCTGACAAAAATTTAACTTTTGGGAAAACTTTTGATAAATAAGAAAAATGAGAAAAAGAACGCCAAGGCGTTGGAAAACCTCTATGTGCCGCATCATCCAACTTACCATTGGTAAGCTCAAGAAAACAGGTGGAAGCCCCAGCATCTTTTTGTATATCCATAAACTCTACCATTGCGTCCAGCGTATTTTCATATATCAGAGTATCGGGATTAAGAAATAACACGTACATGCCTTTGGAATTCTTAACGCCAATATTGTTTGCCTTGGAAAATCCAAAATTCTCTTTATTTTCTATAATTTTCAAATTTTTGATTTTTCCTTGTCCTCCGAAGCCCTGGCGAAGGCGGATTACCGTATCGTCAGTTGAGGCATTATCAACAACGAGTATTTCATAATTAATTTTTTTTACCGTTTCTACTATTGACCGGATACAATTTAATAAAAGCTTACTGGTATTGTAAGAAACAATAATAATGGATAAATCTAAATTATTCATGAATTATATATTTTTCCAAATCTTATTAAGCTTATTTCCTATTGTTATCCAAGAGTATTTACTTTGAACAAAAGCTCTTGCGTTCTCTGATATTTTCATTCTTAAATTAGTGTCCCCTAGTAACTCCAAAATTTTGTTTTTAAATTCATTCGAATCTTCTACAAACAGAATATCTTTTCCGTCTTCTGCGTTAATACTTTTTGCCCTGTCACAAAATCCCACAACAGGCGTACCGCAAGACATGGCTTCAAGTATCTTAAAATTTGTTCCTCCGCCAAATCTTACCGGAAAAACAAAAACATCGGCGTTATAGTAAGCTTCTCTTACATCCTCAATATATTCAAATGTCTTAATTCTATCGCACTTAGCAAAAGAAAGCTCTGTGGATTTGTTACCGATTACTGTAAAAAATATATTCTTGTCTTTTATGTTTTTAAATACATTTTCATAAAAATTGCAAGCTCCCTCAACATTGGGAAAATAAGAAAAATTTCCAACAAATAAAATCTCTTTATTTTTTTTATAAGACTTGTTTTTGAACTTGAAAAAATTTAAATCTATCCCATTTTCTACAACAAAGCATTGATTTGCGCTTTTCTTTTTTATGTAATCGGCCTCTTCTTGACTAACAGCTATGTTTGAATCCGCAAACTTAAAAAAAGACTCCTCTTCTTTTTTTATCTTTAGCGCTTCCCAAAAATACAATGGTTTCAGAAATACTGTAGACATATGTTTTGCGTAATCATAATATATTTTACTTTCTATATTTTCCGTCCCAAACACTATCCTGGCACCGGTCTTTTTTAATGCACTGCTCATATAAAACCCCGTATAAAAAGATTCGAAATGGATTATGTCAATTTTTTCTTTTTTTACAGTTTTTTCAAGATCTAAAACAACGTCTTTTGTAAAATAAAGTCTTCTAAAAATAGATGCTCCGGGATCAAAAAAAGCTAAAATGTTTCTGGGATCCTTAAGCTTCCTTCTTTTAAACAATTTGATATTTTTAATTCCGAGCGCTTTAATATTTTCAATATTTTTCATTTTGAAACTATCACGGATAAATGAAAAAAGAGTTATGTCTATATCAAAAGCCGCAAATTTTAGCAGGTTGTAAGCTCTTGTTTTTCCGCCGCTATTTGTTGGATATGGAAAATCGTAAGTAAAAAACAAAACTTTCATATTATTTTAACTTAAGTATAAGATATGATGGAGAAGAAGCCACAGTTTCATACTGCTTCCCGAAACCTGAAAAATCATTTTTTGTAGGATTTGCTATAACTAGATAAGAAGCTCCCATTTGGATCAACTCTTCAATTGGCTTTTCAAAAGCCGGCCAACCACGCCTATTTGTCTGGTATAAAAATGCGGTATCCCCATCGTATGGGACAATAATTTTAGCATCCTTTGGCAAAACCTCATCTGCCTTTTTGCCGGCTTCAACAATTGACCAGTTATTAACATTGAAATAGTCACGCACAAAATACCAGGAAAAAGACAGCATTGAGATAACCAGAGTCGGAATTAAAATATAAGAAATAATTTTATTTTCTTTATTTTTCAAAAACAGAATAAACGCTATACCACGTGCCAGGAAGATTGAAACAGTCGGAATAATTAAAATCTGATAATAATCATGCTGAACATTCCCTGCGGCAATTACAAAAATATACAGAAGAGAAGACGCCAAAAACGAAAAAGAGAGAAAGTAGTCTTTTTCAGCTTCTTTTCTGAAGAATCCTAAGACAAGAAACACAACGCCAAAATATCCAAGTATTAAACGCGCGATTCTGTCAGCAAAAATCCAATAAAAAAAAGATCCCTTGAAACGTATATCGTTTGCGTTAAAAAGCCAGGACGAAGCAGGAATACCCTCAGGATACTGCTGCATCCAGATTCTCCAGATAGCTAAGGGAATAACAGATAGTATCAGAAAAATCCACAGCTGCCATTTTTTTAAAAATGAAAAACCGAATCTTTTCCAGGCAAGATAAATCATAGGCAAAGTAAAAAATATTGCGTATGGCTTGAGAAGTAGCGAGGAAGCAGTAAAAACAATTGCCAGTATGTAAAAAGTTGTCATCCTGAGCGAAGCGAAGGATCCCCCACGAGATTCTTCTGCCTTTGGCCTCAGAATGACATTATGAGTAAGCCACTTATCAAAAAAATAAATGCCTCCAAGTATCGAAGCAACCATCATTTCATCAGGCAAAATAGTTCTGCTAAAATAAACAGAAAAAGGAAGAAATAAGAAAAAGAAAGCCGACAAAATTCCTTCAATATAGCCTGAATTTTTTTTTATAATTAGATACAGAAAAATTGCTGTCAGAATTGATGAAAAAATAGATACAAGTCTCCCCCATTCTTCCAGCGTAAAAAACCCCAGATTTTTATAAGTCTCTGCTTGGAAAAAATTATATATAGGAAATTCAACAAACCTGTAACCCAATGGATTATCACGACCGGAGGCAATATTTGATATATCATCAAATTTGGGATGAAACAGATCCAAGCCTTCTTTTACAAAATTGCGGGATACCGCGGAAGTATCTGCCTGGCGCCACTGGTGCCAGTCCGCAATCGGATTATCTAATCTATATAAACGAACCAAAAAACCAAATACAAGAATGAATAACAAAACTACCAATTCCAACCTTTTCACACTCTAATTCTAATCAATTTTAGAGAAGTTATCAAATCTCACAGAATGCAGTTTTAACAAGATATTATTCTTGATTTATACCAATGTGGAATTCATATGATTATTGTGACCATCCAGTCTATAAATTTTTGCTCCGGTTGGCCGTGGTCTTTCCCCTTTTTTAACTTCCATTCGAGCATGGCCATTAAATGTATAAGCTTGATAGGCAATTGTTCCGTCAGGCCAAACATGTATCCCAGGCATACAGGCTGCGCCGTCATGATCTCCCTTAGAGTCTTCCCGTGCCTGGCGTCCTGAAAAGTGAGATATGTCTGTGCTGGTTATTACAATCGGCATGTGGTGGCTCACAATAAAAGCCTCAAGAGGCCAAGCAACTTTTTGTAAATATTCTTTTTTTGGCGGATCTTTTGGATCGGAATAGAATATAATATTATCTCGCAAGCCTGATGTGCTTGTTTGCATTAGCGTTTTTATTACCTCCTTCATATCCTCTCTGTAATCATCAGGATTGCTGCGCGCTCTTCTCTCGCCGCTACTAACGCTTACTCTGATCATGTCTTTCAAATGGGGATTATTCCGGCAGGCTGCCATAACTTTATCTGCTGCTCTTTTCGCAGGCTTGTTTTTTCTGCTCCACCCGGCAGTCGTAACATGAACCGGCCTTGCATCTGAGGCACAGGCAGCAAATACGTCCCCATAATCTGCCGGTGTTCCATCCTCATGAGGAAAAGTTTTATCTGCATAGTCAAAAACGTCATTATTGTAGTAGTTTGTAATGACTTTTCTTAGCACTGCTCTTTTTACAAGCAGATAGTCAACATTAGTTGAAGGGTTAAGAGTGTATTTTATTGGATGTTTTGTATATTCTGATTTAACAAAGGGAATAAGAGTGGGATAATATTTTTCAAGAAAACCAGCGAAAGGATAAGATATACCACGGCTGGCGCATTGTCTCTCTACCTCTTCCAAATCTATTCCTGTTCCATTTCTGATGAGTTCTGTCCATGAAGCCCAAAGATCATCTTTTTTTGCTTCCTGCTCCCGCATCTTCTCTGAAATTTTTAAAACAGCAGCATATGGCATTATTTCCATTTTTTCAGCTGGAGGAGTTGAGCATTGCAGACAGTCATGGGTACACCCTGCTGTACACTGGACATTCGCAAGATCCCAACCGAATAATTGTTCCTCCTGTTCTGGCGTACACTCAAGGTCTTTGAATAGATGCAACTGTGGATTTTCAACAGTAGGCAAATAAATACCAAGTTCCTTTACTCTTTTTGTATCACTATAGCCTAATGCTTTTACGACTTCTCCTCTGAGTGTTTTTCCTTCGGAAGTTAAAGGATATCTCTGAGCCAAATATGCTTTTGCTCTTTTTTCCAGAAGAACAGTGTTATTCTCTCTGTTTGGATCTTCCGACCTTATTGTACAAGGAACCGGGATTAGAAGTTCGTCACCAAAAGAAGATGTTGAAATCTCCGGTGTTTTCGACATCAGCAGATAATATCATTTTTAGTCTCTAGACTCAATCACCGCACCGCAAGTAATTAATTTTGGAAAAACTTACCTATTTTTTATTTATCACTTATCTAGACTATTTTTGTTTACTGGAATAATTTCTTTAGTTCTGAAAACTTCTTCCACATTGCCTTCTTTGTCAAAATCAAAGACTTTTGCGCTGCTTGATCCCTCTGCGGAATCAAAAGCCGCTCCCAGACTCTTTGAGATATGAACCGTAAGGTTTTCAGTTTGAAATGTAAACCATAAAGCATCAGGTAGACCCACTGGAAAAATCCAAGCTTCTCCGGTTTTCATCGGAATGTTAACTAGATAAAATACGGGGTTGTTAGTGGTAGCTCTTGTTTTTACATAGGTTTCATTAAAACTCACAAGAATTTTATTGGAGGTCTCCCCTGCTTTTTTCCAGTCTTCGTTTACTCTTTTGAGTTCAAAAATATTGTATGCTAAATAAGAAACAATGATTAAGAATGTTACCGCAAACGCAGTAAACTTATTAACGGCAAGCAGTCTTTCCCAGATTGTCCGGATTAGAAAAACTAGTAAAATCAGAAATCCGAATAAACCAAGATAAATATATCTTGTTGAAATATTCCCCAAACCCAAAAATGGCAAAAGAGGTATTGTAAACAAGGCTGTACCCAAAAGAATAATTTTTAATTGCGAATTTTTCATTTTTGAAAATAAAAATTTATAACTGTAAAACAGAACTATTGAAAAAATTAGTAATCCCAAAACAATCAGTAACGTATTTCCTCTGCCAAAAGATCTTATAATTTCATAATATGGCAGAAATCTACTTCCAATTAAGGATATCCCGGCATAACCTAAAATATTTCCGGAAGTATTAAGCGGAAGTTTTGCCAGATTATAACTGTAATCACCGTTAAACCAGTGGGTATTAGATACATACCTAACAACC